>CAZRAZ010000007.1:1771-18978 GCA_964598275.1 uncultured Gammaproteobacteria bacterium
ACTATTGGAGGTTGAAGGTGGAGAGGTGGAGGGACTTGGCTTTGGCAGAAGGGAGATTAAAGTAAGAAACTCTGAAAGTGTAGCGATAAATCCTCTTTTTGGGGTCGTGGAAAATATCAGTGATGATGATTTGCCAGAGATGCTCACCAATTTTTTTGGAATATTCTTGGAGTAATTTTTTGGGATCGGTTTTATTTTTTAGATTGATGTTGGCGTCGAGGGTAACAATTTGACGGTTGAGTTCGTAGGCGGTGTAATTTGGAGAGATGGTTTTGGGAAGAAGAAAGTCAAGATTGACGATATCAGCCAGACTGTCGAGGATGATTTCGATATAGGTGCCGTCTGATGTTTGGTTGATAATTGGAGCATCAAGGAGTTGTTTTTGATTGAGGCTCAGTTTTATCAAGGCAGTATCAAAATCTTTTTCCAACTGAAAAGAATTGGGATGGTGGAAAGCCAAGGAGTGTTTTTCCTGGTAAGCTCCCGCTTTTTCCTGATAATAAATTTTGCCGATTTGAAAAAACTGTTGATCTCCTAGTTTGTAACGGGAATAGTGTTTTTTTTGATCAACAAGAGAAGGGATAATGCTTTGGCGAAGAACAGGGCAATCTGAATTGATAGAATCTTGGGTGTAAATAGCGGTTTTTTGGTCTACGATTTGGTCCGATTTGACCAGGGGCCATGATTGGACTTCGTCGTAGCCTAGTTCGGTCAAGATATTTTTGAGATGATTGATGATGATGAGAAGGGGAGGAGTGATGTCTTTTGTTTTGGGACGGTTTATCGGTTGGTTTAAAGGAATTTTGTCATAGCCAAAAAAACGGACGACCTCTTCGACCAGATCGTCTTCGATTTCCAGATCGGGGCGAAGACTGGGTGGGATGACATGGTTATCTATCAGAGCACAATCCAGTTTTTTGAGAACAGCAAGAGCAAATTTTGGTTTAATGTCGATACCGGCACAGAGAGCTGGTTTACGGGGATTGAACTTGATGGGTTTTATTTTTTTGGGATGAGGATAGTAATTATATTGCTGGCTACTGACTTGGCCTTGGCAATGTTTGACAATAAGGGCTGTTAGATGATTGAGGGCCTGATCGATTAAATGACAGTCAAGAAATTTGTCCAGTCTAATACTGGCTTCGGTGATGGTCTTTAGGTTGCGGGAATCAGTTCTGACTTTGCCGGGGTTATAAGTGGCCATTTCAATGATGGTTTCCTTTGTATCAAGATCGATAGCACAATTTTGGCCACCTAAGAAGCTTAAAGACAGGGCTTTGTTTGGGGCATTGACCATGAAGGTATCTTTGTCTAAATTTAAAACAGTACCGTCAAGAGTGGTAAATTTTTTGTATTTACCGTCGTTGAGTTGCCAGATTAAGTTTTGACCGGATTTTTTGGTGTCAAAGGCGTGACAGGGTATGCCCCAGAAAAACATGACAAAGTTAGTGATATCAACTAAAGCATTGATGGGATGAATGTCGTGAGCCTCGAGTATTTTTTTGATTTTGGGAAGGGCAGAAGATGGTTTATTTTTTAGGTTGGAAATTCGAATAGCTTGAATGCGATTGACGTTTTTGGGGGTGCTAACCTTGATATCTAACTTTGGTAATTTGGCTGATTTTAGGGAAAAAAATGTGGGCAGAGACAGAGGTCCGTAGAGAACTGAAAGTTCTTTGGCAATGCCATAGTAGGAAAGGCAGTCGGCTCGATTTTGACGGACCTCCAGACCAATAATGGTTTGACTATTTTTGGCAACGAGTGAATCGTTGAAGTGGCCTAAATAAGTTAGACGATTGGCAATTTCTGAAGCAGGAATGTTTTTTAGGCCGGGTAGTAATTGCTGGAGTTGTTGATAGACAATTTTCATAAGTTGTTTGGTTTGTAGGCAAGATTGCCGCCAAGTAAGGTTCTAATGTCTAAGATGTCGTATTTGGCCATGGTCCAACGGTCCAGACCCATGCCAAAAGCAAAACCGGACCAAATTTTGGGATTGATACCGGCCATTTTTAGGACTTTGGGGTGAATGATACCGGCGCCACCCATTTCGATCCAACCGGCGCCTTTGCAGACAGGACAGCCCTTACCCCTGCAAGCAAAACATTGCATATCGGGACCGACACCCGGTTCGACTTCGGGATAATATTTGGTGCGGTAACGGGTGACGACATTGGGTCCATAGAGGGTTTTAAACATGAGTTCCATGGTGCCAAAAAGTTCTTTCATGGTAATGTTTTTGTCGACGGCGACAGCTTGATATTGATGAAAAATAAAATGATTGCTTTTGTTTACCTTTTCGTTTCGGTAGACACGACCGGGGAAGGCGACACGGAAAGGAGGTTTTTCTTGGGCAAGAAGCCGGGCTTCGATAGAAGAGGTCTGGGTGCGTAGAAGGAATCGGGGTTTTTGGATGTAAATACTATCCTGCATGTCGCGGGCGGGATGGTCGGGCGGGACGTTAAGGCGCTGAAAACAGTATTCGTCGGTTTCGATTTCGGGGCCATCGTAAATAGAAAAGCCGAGTTTTAGAAAAAGATCATTTAATAAATTTTGGGTGATAGTAATGGGGTGAAGGTGACCAATTTTTTTAAGAGAAATTAGTGAGGATGCTTTGGCCATGATGATGGCTTTTTCGTTTTGATTTTTGAGGGCAGATTGTTGTTTTTTGATGGCAGACTCGAGGGTGGTTTTGATTAGATTTAGATTTTGACCATATTGTTTTTTGTCGCTGTCAGGAATATTTTTGATGTTTTGAAATAATTTATTAAGTTGGCCATGACGACCGAGGATATCAATTCTGATTTGTTCTAAATTTTTGGTATCTTCGATCTTCTTGATTTTATCGGGAAGATTTTTTAGAAGGATTTTTAGAGTTTGGTCCATAATTTAAAAAGCCCTCCACTGCAGTGGTGTGGAGGGATGAAAAATATGTTCACCCTCGGCTTTAGTTTCTTAAAAAGAAGACCGAAATCGAGGATATGTGCGACATGGTTTATTTTACGAAATTGACGATTGAATTGAAAGTATCGATATCGTTGATGGCCATTTCAGATAAAATTTTGCGGTTAAGATCAATTTTTTGGTCTTTTAAGGTTTTGATAAAGCGGGAATAAGAAAACTCATGAGGGAGGAGAGCGGCTGAAAGTCGGGTAATCCAGGCGCGACGCATATCTCTTTTGCGGAGACGACGGCCGTGAAAGGCGTATTGACCGGCATGCATGACCGCTTCGTTGGCAACTTTAAATCTTTTGTGACGAGTCATCCAATAGCCCTTGGCTAGTTTGAGGACTTTTTTGTGTGATTGACGGCGAACAACGCCAGTTTTTACTCTCATGTTTTTATTTTCCTAAAATTTTTTTAACCTTTATGGCCCACTTGCCACTGACAATTTTTTTGTTTTTTAAACGGCGAAGCTGACGTTTTGATTTTTTGCGGCGAAGATGGCGATGGAAAGAAGGCATTTTAAAGACTTTGCCATTTTTGGTAACCTGAAAACGGTTACTGACCGACTTTCTAATTTTTAATCTTTTACTTGGTTTTTTCATTTGTTTTTTTAGATTTTTTTATGGGGGCAAAAATGGTGATTAACCTTTTGTCAATTAGTTTTGAGTCGCCTTCCGGAGCGGCCAGTTCCCCAAGGTCGGTTTTAAATCTTTCGACCAGATCGTAGCCAAATTCTTTGTGGGTTATTTGACGGCCTAGGAATTTTATACTGATTTTGACTTTATTTCCAGTATTAAAAAACTTTTTGGCTTTATTTAGTTTGGTTTGGTAATCGCCTTGACCGATAAAAGGTTGGGCTTGGATTTCTTTTAAATCCCCTCCCCTATCATTTTTTTTCTCGGCTTTTATTTTTTTGGCTTGTTGGTATTTGAATTTGGAAAAACTGATTAATTTAACTACCGGGGGTTTGGCTTTTGGAGCAATTTCGACTAAATCCAGATCGCTGTCTTTGGCCATTTGTAGGGCTTGGCTTAGAGTAAGAACACCGATTTGTTTGGCTTTAGCATCGATTAGCCTAATGGTGGAGGCGGTGATACGATGGTTGATGCGATAGTAAGGATGGCTGGTTTTGTTTCGGTATGAAGACATCTTTGTTTTGCTTATTTTATCAGGTTTATGGCTTTTTTGCGGATGAGAGTTTTAATTTTTTTGGTAAAATCAGTAACTGACATGGTTTTTAGGTCTTGGCCGTCTCTTTGACGAATGGAGACGCTGTTATCTTCGACTTCTCTTTGGCCGATGATTAGCATAAAAGGAATTTTTTGGCCGGCAGCCAGGCGGATTTTGTTTTGCATGGTTTCGGAGTGTTCGTCTATTTGAACACGGATGCCATGACGGTAGAGATAATTTTTGACCGTTTGGGCATACTGATTTTGAGCATCGGTAATGGGAATGATTTGAGCTTGAACAGGTGAAAGCCAAGCGGGGAAGGCTCCGGCATAGTTTTCGATTAAAATGCCCAAGAATCTTTCGACGGAGCCATATAAAACCCGATGAATCATGACCGGCTGATCCTCTTTGCCTTCTTGATTGGTATATTTAAGGTCAAAGTTTTGAGGTTGAGCAAAATCAAGCTGGATGGTGGAACATTGCCAGGTGCGGTTTAGACTGTCTTTGAGGTGGAAGTCGAATTTCGGTCCATAAAAAGCGCCGTCACCTTCGTTGATAAGATGGGGAATTTTATTTTCTTTTAAAATTTGGCGCATGATACTTTCCGCTTTTTGCCAAACTTGATCGGAGCCGATGGAATGTTTGGGCCGGGTGGAAAGCTCGAGGTGGTCAAGTTTAAGGCCGAAGGTTTGGTAGACTTCAAAACAAAGATCGATAACTTTTTTAATTTCTGCTTTAACTTGATCGGGGGTGCAATAAATGTGAGCATCGTCTTGGGTGAATTCACGTGGGCGTATAATGCCATGGGTTTCGCCGGAAGCTTCGTAACGATGAACCACGCCCAATTCACCCATTTTTAGGGGAAAATCTTTGTATGATCGGGGGGAGGATTTATAAATTAAAATGCCACCGTCGCAATTCATTGGTTTGACCACCATGTCCCATTTTTCGGCGTTTGGGGTGATGACTTTATAGAGTTTTTCGACAAAAAATTTTGTATGACCACTTTGATCCCAAATTTGTTTATTTAAGATTTCCGGGGTTCTGACTTCCTGATAGCCTTCGCGTTCATGGATTTGGCGCCAGTATTTTAACAGCTGCTTGAAAATAGTGTAGCCGCGGTCATGCCAGAAAATGTCGGCGGGAGCTTCGGGGTGAAAGGAAAAGAGATCGAGCTCCTGACCGATTTTGCGATGATCGCGTTTTTTGGCTTCTTCGAGATTGATAAGATATTTTTCGAGAGTTTCCTTGTTTTCGAAAGCGGTGCCGTAGATGCGGGTGAGCATTTTGTTTTTTTCACTGCCTCTCCAGTAGGCGCCGGCAACGGAAAGCAGTTTGAAGGCTTTGATTTGGCCGGTGGAGGTCAAATGAGGGCCTTTGCAAATGTCGACAAAAGAATCTCCGGTGTAGTAGACGCTGATTGGCTCGCCTTTGGCTTTGATGTCTTCGATCCATTCCAGTTTGTAGGGATTGTCAGTAAAAAGTTTTTTGGCATCGTTTGGAGAAATTTCTTTTTTAACCAGGGGAAGATCGGCTTTGATGATTTTGGTCATTTCGGCTTCGATTTTGGCAAAATCGGCTTCGCCTATTTTAAAATCAGTTAAAGTTTCGAAGTCGAAATAAAAACCGTCGGCGGTTGCCGGTCCCATGGCCATGAGAAACTTACCGGGAAAAAGAGTGTGCATGGCTTGGGTAAGAACATGTTCGGCACTGTGGCGAAGAGTGTTTAGATCAGGCTTGGATGTAGACATAGATTATTTTAGCAAAAAAGCTTTTGGTGAACTTGAGTGGACTTGAACCACCGACCTCATCGATGTCAACGATGCGCTCTAGCCAACTGAGCTACAAGTTCAGATTGTAAATGAAGCTCTAACCTCGGCCAGAGGCCGACAAGAACTGAGCTACAAGTTCGTAAGTGATTATATCAGAGGAGACCAAGTTTTTTGCCGGCCTTGATCATGCTTTCTAAGTCTCCTTCAACAATTTGACGGGCAAAACCAGGAGGAAGAGTATCGCGATCATTTTCTGCGCGAAGGATTTCTCTTTGCAAGGTTTCTCGGCTGTGGAGAGGATCAAAGAGAGTGAATCCTGTGCGTGAACTAAGATAGAGTGCGTCTAAGGGGTGTTTAAGTGCTTCTATTAGTTGCCTTGCCATGTTTTAGGAGGCGGAGCGGGAGGCGGAATGTTCGCCGGAAAAGAGATATTGTTCTCCACCACCCTTTTTGCTTTTGACTTTGGACCAGAAGGCGCCCTTTTTACTCTTTTTACCGTTGAAAGTTTCCAGCCAAACGGAAGCTTCGGAAATATTTTGCCTAAAGGTGGTGATAAAGTTTTTTAGTCTTTGCAAAAAAGAAATTTGATAAAGGCTAGGTTCGGCAACAATTTTTAATGAGGCTTTTTCGGTTTGACTATCCAAATTTTTGGTTGATTTGATTAGTTTAAATAATTCAGCTCGAAGCTCTTCGATAGCCTGTTTTAATTCTTGGTGTTGGTTACTGAAAAGGAGGGTTTGTTCTTTTTCTAAATGATTGACGGCGAAAAAGTGTTTTTCCGGTTGGCTTTGAGGATTGCTAAATTCAATGGTTTTACCTAAGCTTAAAATGCCGCCTAAACGATGGGTAATGATTTTAGCTGTGGATCGAGCTTGATCCGGTTGGTATGAAACTTGTTCACCGATAAATTCTCCGGAAAAGCCGTTTTTACTGGCAGTAGATTTGTTTTTTGGTTTTTGATTTTGGAAGTGGCTTAACATGGGTTAATTATATCACGAAGCAGGGCTAAATCTGATATTATAGGTGAACTATAATTTTTTTAGAAAATCCAGGGTTTTTTGTTGGAGAGTAAGATGGTTTCGAGGAATGACGGTTATTTTTTCAGTTTCGGCAATTTTGTTTAAGGCCAGATTAAGAATCCACCGGTCTTTAATTTGCTGGCTTAAGCGCTGTCGATAATCTTGCAAGTTGGTTTTTTGGGATTGAAAATATTGGTCAATGGTGAGGCCAGCTTGTTGGGTTTGATTGACCAAAGAAGAGAGCTGTTTTTGAACATCGATATCGATTAGAATTTGAGGGAGATTAACTTGGCTTGATTTTATGAGAGTTTGAACAATTTGATTCATTTTGTCGGTATCATCTTTTGATTTTAGATTTTTGATTTGGGATTGGTAGTCTTTTTTGAGTTCAAGTTTTGGCAATTGGCAGGCGATAATTTCAAATTGCCAATCTTTATCGAGACTAATGGGGGGGTTTAAAAATTTAATTTGTGGTTGGACAATGGGTTTTAACTTATCTTTTTTGATTCGGGATGAATAAGTGGGTGAAATTAATTTCGAAATCAGTTCTTCGATAAGATCGGAGGGAGAAGTTTGTTGTTCGATGATATTTAGAGGGACCTTGCCGGGACGGAAACCTTTAGTTTTGAAGTTTTTTTGGATAGTCAGTAAAACTTTTTGTTTTTCGGCTAATATCTTGGCTTTGGAAAAAGTAAAGCGGTAGACAAAACTTTGATCGTCGTTTATTTTAAGTTGGTTATTTGTGGTCATAAGTGGCCATATGATATCATGATTTTAGGTTGAAAATGATTAAAAGCAAACGTTTTTCTGTTTTTAAAAAAGTTTTTCTGTCGATGGCAGTAATGCTGTTTGGCTTGCTGTTTGTGTTTTGGCAATCTTTGGGGGTGTTGGATATAAGGTTTGACAACAGTCGAGTTTTGGGAGTGACGGACGAAGTAGTAATAATTAGCAAGGAAAAAGGAGAAGAAAGAGTGGTGGAGGAAGAACTGAAAGTTGTTAGCGGCGATGCCAGACCGTTGATAATTAAAAGATATTTGGAAAGATATAAGTCACCGCTGGCCCCTTATGCCGATTTGATTTATGAGCTTTCCGAGGCTTATGGTTTTGAATATTATTGGATAGTGGCTATTGCTCAACAGGAATCAAATTTGTGCAAAAAAATTCCTGATAATTCTTATAACTGCTGGGGCTATGGAATTCATAGTCAGGGAACTTTGAAATTTGAAAATTATGAGATGGCTTTAAAAAGTTTTGCCGAGTATTTAGACAGGGAATATTTTAAAAAGGGATTAGACACGGCTGAATTGATGATGACGAAATATTGTCCTCATTCTAACGGTTCCTGGGCCTTTGGTATAAATCAATTTATTGAAGAGATGGAGTTTGGTAATTTTTGATATGTATTTATGTTATATTGCGGGACTTGATATTGATAACAGTTTTTGATATATTATGTACTAGATCCTGGGGTGGCTCCTCTTAAAAAGTTGCTCCGGGATTTTTTTTGGTAGAATAGCTGTCATGGGAATGATTGCCACGTCACAGTTTAAGAAGGGTGTTTATATTATTTTTAATAATGAACCTTTTATGATCACGGATATTACTTTTGTGTCGCCGGGAAAGGGTTCGGCATTTTATCGAACCAAACTAAAGTCTTTGTCGACCGGATCACAGGTAGAAAATACCTATAAATCGGGAGAAAAGGCGGAAGAGGTGTTTGTGGATACTCATGAGGCGGATTATTCTTATTTTGACGGCAGTAATTATGTTTTTATTGAGCCAAGAACTTTTGAGCAATATATGGTATCGGCAGAGGTAGTGGGGGAAGATAAGATTTTTTTGAAAGAAGGCCGACCGTATAGAATTAAGTTTTATGAAGAGGAGGCAGTGGGTTTGACTTTGCCTAAAAGTATAAATTGTGTGGTAACAGAGACGGAAAATTCGATAAAGGGAGATACGGTGACTAATGCACTAAAGCCGGCGACTTTGGATACTGGGGCTAAGGTGCAGGTGCCTTTGTTTATAAAAAAGGGAGATGAGATTTCTTTGAGCACCGAGACGGGGGCATATTTGTCGAGAGCGAAAAACCAAAACTAGAGGCCAATTTGGTCGTCTATCAGGGGAGGTTCTAAAAGAGTGCCGGAGTTAATGTCTAGTTCTATTTGGTTAATTTTTTGGGTAAAATTGCTGGCGGGGGTGGCTGTGTTTATGACTTTTTCGGGTTGAGGGGAAGGCTGGTTTGAGGAAGGATGGCTGGTGCGGTTTTTGGAAGTAAAAATAGAGGCAATTAATAAGATAAGGAGAGAAAGAGAAAAAAACAGCAGAAGAAGAATTTTAGGGTGGCGAGGCAGTTTAAATTTGGATAGACTGAATTTGGGATGATCTTTTTGCAAAGAGTTTGGTTGGGACAGGTCAATGTTTTGGTTGATGTTTTGTCTCATTTAGAAAAATTTTATAATAATGGATTTTAATTCCTCTTTAGTTTTTATCAGTAAGGACTGGCTGGATTGGAGTTCTTTTTGAACTTCACGGTAGAAATTTGAGGCTTTGATACCGTCTTCTGGCCGAACAAGAAGGAAGGCGTTTTGGAGGTGCTGGTTGATTTGGTTGGTTTGTTGATCAAGATTTTCAAACCATTGAGGGTCAACTTGAGAATTTTCGGTTTGGATTTTTTGTTTAAGATCGTTTATTTGCTGAAGGATTTTTTGTTGTTGATCGATTTGAATTTGGGATAAGGTGGAGTAGATGGTGTCGAGAATGTCGGGGTATTTTTGGTTAAATTCGAGACTTATGGGCTTGAGTGGCAATAACTCCTGACTGTTGCCGATTTGTTTGCTTTGTGCGAAAAGCCAATCTTCGTTTAGTTTAAGTTGCTGTTGCAGTTGTTGGATGATTTCCGGTCTAAACTGACATTGATCTAGTTTGCTACTAAGGTAGAGTAAATAGGTTCTGATGTTTTGGTTGCGACTGATAAGAACCTTTTTTTGAGCCAAGAGAAGATCTTGTTTGGTAGTAATGGAGTAAAATTTTTGGTGAATTTGGAGCTTTTCTTGGTAGTTACTATAGTCAATCTGATAAAGACCTCTTTGATAGAGGTAATCATTTTTGGCCTGTTCAAGGTCGATAGCCAGAATATTTTTGGGGAAAAAGAGTAAGAATAGCAGAGGTAACAAAAACAGCATGATTTAGTTTAGCAGATAAAAAATAACGACTTAACTGAACCCATTTGATTACTTTGGTGATTATGTTGATATAATTTTACTATGTCAGACGAAGTGATAGGTGGCGGTGGTTTTGGTTTGGAATGTGTAAAGAGAAAGGAAGAGGTGGCTATGACTTTAGCAAGAAATACAATGTTTTTATGGGAGTGTCCGCAACAAGATTGGGTTGGAATGAACAGAAGGGATTTGATGATTTTGACAACGACAGTAGGGATGTTGCTGGGTATAAGACAAAATGAGGCAGAAAGGATGGGGGTTATTTTCGGTGATCACATTACGGTACCATCTCCGGGGGGATGTCAAACTCGTATTGCCTTTTGTAAGATGAATTTTAGTGATGACAACAGGGTAGATTGGTGCGGGGTAGTTTTAAATCGGTCTTATGAGTTAGCAAGTCATTTTTTGCATGGTGAAGAAGCAAAAGGTAAAAGCGAAAATATTAGGTGTGTATTTGAGGAGCCGTATGAGGTCATTGTGTGGTTTCTTTCTGAAGAGCTAAAGCATGCTCAAATTTGGTGTGTTGCGGATAATGTAGAAACAGAGCAAAAATGGCAGAGAAGGTATGAGGAGATAATAAAAAAAAAGGGTAGAATATTTGATGAGGGCAGTTATGATAGGGATGTACAGGAGATTACTGTTTCTAGGGTAGCATTAAGGGTATTGAAAAGTTTGGTGCCAAAAAGAGCTGATTATTATCAAAAACTATATGATAGGTCTTTAAGGGAAGGAAGACGTGTGGCTCCGTGTATGGGAAAAAAGGTAATGGCAGAAACTTTTATTATGACCGGATTTGATCCGAAGATTTTGACGTAAAGGAATATGGAATGGTGTTGTTTGTTTTGTTATTTTTATCAAAAATAAACCTTTTTAGAGTAAAATTGGTAAAATATCAAATCCTGTCCCCATAGCTCAACGGATAGAGCACTTGCCTTCTAAGCAAGAGATGTAGGTTCGATTCCCACTGGGGATACAAAAATGCGCCCATAGCTCAATGGATAGAGCACTAGTCTTCGGAACTAGAAATGAGGGTTCGATTCCTTCTGGGCGTACTCTTAGGCAAAATTACACGGGCCGCTAGCTCAATTGGTAGAGCAATCGACTCTTAATCGATAGGTTCCGGGTTCAAACCCCGGGCGGCTCACCCAAAATTATTTGCCGCAGTGGACTACCACTGGTAGGCCTGTTGTTATTTGACAATTAGTTTTATTTGCCGCAGTGGCGGAACTGGTAGACGCGCACGGTTTAGGGCCGTGTGGAGTAATCTGTGGAGGTTCAAATCCTCTCTGCGGCACCACGTAAAATTTACTTCGTAAACTAACGTGGCTTCGCCAAAACAAGCGAAGTTGTCAGTTGTTTGCATGAAGAATTAAGGGTGACGAAAAAAGTTTATAATTTTTTGCATCAGGCCGGTTTTGGGGCGGTAGATGGTGGAATTGTCGGTAATGGGAGTGATGGCAAAGGGAGGTAAATTTTGCCAACTTAAAAATGATTTGCCGGAATGTTCTGGGGTAGGAATAATTTCGAAATTAAATTCAAATGTTTGGGTTTGTCCCGGCAAGATAATTTGGTTATTGGTGCAAATTTGATCAAGTTTGATATTGGCGGTGGTTTGGGGGCTTAGACAAAAAGAGGTCTCCTCTGCTCCCCAAATGGATTGACCGGTGTTTTTGAGAATAATTTTGCCAAAGTATTGGTGATGACTAAAAATAATAAAAGGCAGTTTGATTTTTTGGGTTTGATAACTGGTGATTTGTTCCGGTTTGTTGGGAGTTTTGGGCAGATTGATTAATTGTTGGTATTCGGGGTAAAGCTTTTGGTTGCTGTCGAGCCATGAAAAATGATCAAAGGGAGGATTGGGGTAGTTGTAAATAAAAGGAGTGACGGCAATTATTTTTGGATCTTTGGACCAGATTTGAAAAGCGTTTTCTAAAAATTTGGCGGCGGTGGCGATGGCGTAGTAACTGTTTTCGTTTTGCTGACCTTGACGATGAGGCCAGCCGGTTTCGGTGATAAAAACAGGAAAGGTTTTGTTGACGCCAAGGGATTTTAGAAAGGCAAGTTCCCACTGATAGCCAAGAATGCTGTACCGGCCGGTGTCGGTGGGCAGACCGACATAGCCGTGATTGGGATAGGAATGTGAAGCCAGAGCGTCGATTTGATCAAAAAAAGACGGATTTTTGGCAAGAATTTGACGGTAGGTGGCGGGGGCAGACAGATGGTTGGGAACAGAATCGGGAGAAGCTAAATCGAGAGGGGTGGAAAGAACATAGAAATCGGGATTGGTTTGTTTTAATTTTTGAATAGCATAGCTTGCCAGGTCGACAAAACTTTCTATATTCACTTCCCCGCCCCATTCTGAAGCGTGATTAATTTCGTTGTAAAGAACGAGATGTCTTTTTTTGGTGGGCCAGTTGAGAGAATTTAAAAAGCTTATAAGTTTATTGATGTCTGTTTTTTGGGGGCGGTTCCAAGTGCCGTCGGGATTAATGGTAGTGGCTAAGCGAAGGATGGGGATAAGGTGAAGACGTCTGCAATTGTCAAAAAAATCTTGCCAATCATTATAATCAAGTTGATCATTTCGGATGACGATAGTAACCCAACCCCAGTTGCCACCATTAGAATTTATCAAGGGAGCGGCAGAATTAATGTCTGAAGTTTGAGTGAGGTGGAGACCAAATTGGTTTCCGGATGATAAAATGGGAGATGAAGAAAACAGAAAAATTGTTAGTAGTAAGGCAAAAAACATATAGTTATTTTAACAAATGAGAAAAGAAGAGATTATAAAAATGAGGATTGCCCGGGTAGAAAAGGAAATCCGGGATACGCCTTATGATAAGGCATCGGAACATCACCATGGAGTGTTGAAGGCAAAGTTGGCCAGATTGACGGCAGATCTTGAGGGTCCGATGAACAAGGGTGGCGGGGGCGGGGGCGGTTATGCGGTTCGCCATTCAGGGGATGCTTGTGTGGTACTGGTTGGTTTGCCAAATGTGGGGAAGTCGACTTTGCTAAACGCGCTAACTAATGCCGAATCGAAGGTGGGAAATTATGATTTTACTACCTTGGGGGTGGTGCCGGGGATGATGGAATATAAGGGAGTAAGAATTCAGATTTTGGATTTACCGGGAATAGTTCGGGGAGCGTCGAAAAATAAAGGTTTTGGTAAAAGGGTGGTGTCGGTGGTTAGAGCGGCTGACTTGGTGGTGTTAATGACTGACTGGCGACGGTTAAAATGGTTAAAAAAGATGGAAATAGAGTTGTACGAAAACAATATTAGGGTGGGAGAAGATTTGCCAAAAGTGAGAGTGAGAAAAACCAGTAGAGGAGCGATACAGGTGATAGACCCATATAAAAATTTTCCCAGAGAAATGGTAGTGGAAATAGCCAAGGAATTGGGTTTTGCCAATGTTGTAATCCAGATAGATGAGAAGATTGACAAGATTGACCGACTGATTGATGGCTTGATGAAGAACAGAAAATATATGCCGATGGTAAAGGTGATAAATAAGGTGGATGAAGCGGGCAATAAAACAATTGGCGAAGACAATGAGAGTCTATTAGTGTCGGCTGATAGGGGGCTCGGACTAGAAAGATTAAAAGAGGAAATATGGGGAAAATTGGGATTGGTGAGGGTTTATTTGAAAAAGAGCAGGACAGCGACGGCTGATAAGGAAAAGCCGTTGGTTGTGAAAAACGGGAGCAGTTTGTTGACGGTGGTGGAAAAGATATCAACGGAGATGGTTTCTGAAATAAAGGAGGCTTATATTTGGGGTAAAATGGCTAGGTTTGCGGGGCAGAGGGTGTCGCTTAATGCCCGGGTGTTTGATGAGATGGAAGTGTGGTTTGGGAGATAGATTAGCGGGTGAGTCGAAGAGTGACGAAGTCAGAAAGAGCCAGATCTATGGGAAGGATGTCTCTCCCGACAAAACGTGACGATCTGTTTTGTTGAACAGTAATACCTCTTTTGGACGCCATTATATCAAATCTGCCGGTGCTTGGGGTGTGACCGACAAATGGGAGATTTGGATCAAGACCATATTCAACCGTCACTCTGCCCTCTTCTAGTAAAAAGCCGTTCATAAATGAATGATATCATACTTTTAGTGATTGGAGGGATTGAGAGCGGCGGATTTTTTCGCTGTTTTTTATTTTTGGTAAAGTTTGAAATAATGTTTGGGCCGAAGTGCCGGGGCGGGGCGAATAGCGAAAAACATGAATTTTACTAAAACCAATTTGACGGCAGAGACTAAGTGTTTGCGAAAAATCTGTTTTTGATTCGTTGGGGAAACCAACAATAATATCGGTGCCAAGTGATAAATTTTTAACCCGCCTGCCGGTCGGGCAGGTTTTTAATTTTTTAATGACTTCAAGAATTTTTTTTCTGGTATAGGGGCGGTTCATGGATTTTAAGATTTTGTCGGAGCCTGATTGAAGAGGAATGTGTAGGTAATTAGTAATTCTTAATTTATAATTTTTAATTATTTTTATAAATTCGTTGTCGAGGCAGTTTAGAGGGACAGAGCCAAAGGAAATGTGAGGAATGTTGGTTTGCGCCAATAAGCTTTTGACCAAGATTGCCAAACCGGGTTGATAAAGATTTAGGTTGGTGCCGGTAATGATAATTTCTTGGTAGCCATTTTTGACGGCTTGATTGACAATATTGATGGCTTTTGAGATGGGTAGTGACCAAAGAGATGGGCGGCGATAGGGGACGAGGCAATATGAACAAAAGTGTTGACAGCCGGATTGGATTTTTAGAATGTAGCGATGGGAAGAACTGAATTTGTCCCTGATTTTGGGGGTGTAAGAACAGTTTTTTGTCAGTATTTTTTGCTTTTCTGAATCGTTAAAAAAGTAGACATTTTTGATATTTTTTAGTTTGTCGGAGGATATACAGCCGGTGACTAAGACGTGGGATCGAGGATATTTTTGGGAATAATATTTTACTTTTCTGATCGACTCCCCTTCCCCTTTTTTGGTGACGGCACAGGTGTTGATCAAAATTATTTTGGGATTTTTTGATGAGGGAGCAAAACCATGATTTAAGAGTGTTTGAGAAAGTTGGTTGGTTTCAGCGGCGTTGACCCGACAGCCAAGATTGATGGAGGTAAAAGTGGCGGGGAGGGCTTTTTTGACGAAACGGTGAAATTTTTCAGCGTTTATTTTCATTTAGGAATGGTTGGAGTTTTTTCATTAAGATGGAGTAGAAACGGAGATTGTGAATGGTGGCTAAGCGGCCGGCGCTGCTGTCTCCTATTTTGAAAAGATGGCAAAGGTATGATTGGCTGTAATTTTGGCAAAGCAGGCAGTCGCAGGCGAGTGAAACCGGTTTTTGACTGTGGTAGTGTTCTTGTTTGGTGGGGGTGAAAAAAGAGTAGAAGTTTTCTTGATTAAGGTCTATGTCTTTGATGCTTTTGGCGGTGTAGGTGTAAAGACGGCCATGGCGGGCGTCGCGGGTGGGCAGAACGCAGTCAAAAATATGCCAGCCGGATTTGACCAGATTTTTTATTTCTTCCGGTTTGCCGATGCCGAGGCCGTAAAGAAGGTAATCGTCGGGAGTGTATTTTTTGATGGTTTCTGCCGATTGGTAATCAAACTGGCCATTATTTGTGATTGGCCAACCGCCGTAGCCGAGACCGTCAAAACCGATTTCAACCAATCTTTTGGTACATTCTTTTCTTAATTTTTGAAAATAACCGCCCTGAACGACAGCAATTAGGTATGGCCATTTTTCCGGGGGGATTTTTTTGTCTTGGCAGATTTTTTCGAAAACTTGTTTGCATTGTTTGGCCCAGAGAACGGTGCGATCAACGCTTTCTTGAGCTTGAGGCAGTTTTGCTTTTGGATCGGTAAAATCATCAAGAACTACTAAAAGGTCGGTGTCAAGGATCATTTGTAGGTCAATGGACATTTTGGGAGTAAAAGTGAGAAATTTTTTTTGGCTGAGTTTGAATTTGACCCCAAAATTGGTGACGGGGTTTTTGAGACCGGAAGATTTGGCCAGGGACATGACTTGAAAACCACCGGAATCGGAAATAATGGCTTTTTGCCAGTTCATAAATTGTCTGATGCCGCCCTGTTTTTTGATGACGTTTTTACCGGGTTGGTTTAAAAGATGAAGAGAGTTGACCAGGATGCCGGAGGTGTGAGTGTTTTTGATGTCGGTGGAATCCAGGGTTTTGATGACAGCTCTGGTGGCGTCGGGGAAAAATAGGGGTAAAGACAGATTGCCTGTTTTTGAGCGAAATGTTTTAGGGTTTTTCATGAGTTATATTATATAATAGCTTTGTGCCGTGGTGGTCCCGATGGACATCGGGATAAACTCCACTGGTAGATCCGCCAGAGGCGGACAGGCCTGCCTGCCGGCAGGCAGGCGCGCAAGACTTAGATACGTGTATGTATTACGTTTATATTTTAAAAAGTTTAAAGACCGGAGAATATTATAAGGGATTGACAGAAAATATTAACAGAAGGATCGACCAACATTTTTTGGGAAAGGTTAGATATACAAGAACCAGATTACCTTTGAAATTAGTTTTTGTTCAAATTTGTGGAAACAGGATTGAAGCAAGAGTTTTAGAGAAGTATTTAAAATCTGGTGGAGGACGTGAGATAATATGTGAAATTGAAGAGATTTAGTTTAGCCGTGGTGGCGGAACTGGTATACGCGCAAGACTTAAAATCTTGTGGTCGCAAGACCATGCGGGTTCAATTCCCGCCCTCGGCACTAAATTATTAAAAATTAAAAAAATATGACTGGAAAAATAGAAAAAGTTTTAGAGAGGTTTGGTTTTAAAATTGTTGTTGCTGAACAGATGGTGGTTCGAGATTCTTTGGGTAGAGTTCGCGAGAGATACCCGGTACAGAAAAGAGATAACGGAAGTATTATTTATGATGCTTCGATGGTTGATACTGGTTTGTCTCAAGTTCTTGAAACGAGAAAAACACTAGTAAGGATATAATAAAAAACGGGGATTGGCGCAACTGGCTAGCGCGCGCGCATGGGGTGCGCGAGGTTACGAGTTCGAATCTCGTATCCCCGACTTAGATACGAGATGAGAAGCAGGGTTCCCGAGTAAGCG
>CAZRAZ010000007.1:19078-22602 GCA_964598275.1 uncultured Gammaproteobacteria bacterium
TGAGAAGCAGGGTTCCCGAGTAAGCGAGGGAAAATCTCGTATCCCCGACTTAGATACGAGATGAGAAGCAGGGTTCCCGAGTAAGCGAGGGAAAATCTCGTATCCCCGACTTAGATTATCGCGGGGCTAGTTGATCGGTTCAACATCACCCTTCCAAGGTGAAAAGACGGGTTCGACCCCCGTGCCCCGCTCCTTAATTTTTGCCAGGGTGCTGGAATTGGTAGACAGGCGTCGCTCAGAACGGCGTGTCCGTAGGGATGTGCGGGTTCGACTCCCGCCCTTGGCACTTTTTTTCTTTTGTTTATAAATTGGTAAATTTTTAGTACAATAGGCCTACTGTTAGCCGAAGTAGCCAAGGTGGTCACGGCACTGGTCTGAAAAACCTGGGATGTTGGTTCGACTCCAACCTTCGGCACCACGTATCGCCCCGTCAAACGGGACTGACGTGGCACAGCCCTGCGAGAGTAGTTCAGTTGGTAGAACGTCTCCTTGCCAAGGAGAAGGTCGAGGGTTCGAGTCCCTTCTCTCGCTCATAGTCCCCGGGCCGCTTGGCTCAGTTGGTTAGAGCGCGTCGTTTACATCGATGAGGTCGGGGGTTCGATTCCCTCAGCGGCCACCCATTCGTCGCTTTGCTTTTTAGGGCAGGCAGAAATGGAGGATTTGGATCGTCGGGCGCGGTGAGCGGGAACATAAGTCTAAACAATATTTTCGGGCAGTGGTAAAAAATCCAGGAAAATAGATAAGCCCTTATGGGCCGTAAAGAAAAAAGATTGACTAAGGGCCTATAATATGTTATAGTGGAGCAGTCGATTGGAATTGACAAATAGCTTGTCGAAGAAAAACGACTAAGTTCTTTAACAGTCAAGAGAGGTTGAATGGAGCAGCCAGGATAACGCAAATATTGCGGGATGCTGGCTGCTCCATAGGAGTAGTGAGGTTAAGTGGTGGAAGCGAGGAAAGCGATGAACGGAAAGGCCATGAGGGAGAAAAGGTGGGTTCAGGCGAGGGCGAGGAGGTTGTCTGACCGGATCGCCAGGCATCCAGCCGGGAAGGAGTTGTTGCGGCTTTACTGGGCCCTGAAGAACAAGCCAACAATTGGCCTAGTCCGGGGGGCGTCGGACTTTCTTGAAGGTCCATGGTACGATGGGTTGCTTGGGGGTCGTAGAAGCCCGTGGATGATCGACCACAGTCAGGTGGCCGAATTCATTTCCAGAGACGGGGACTGGAAATGGTTCCCCGAGCCCATCATAAACGGTCGTGGGTGGTCTGTGCTGGGTTTGACGGTAGTTCTTTTCGTATGCTTAGTGGAGGAGGTGGTCTGGTACTTGGACGGTCGGAGGGGGCTTGTTTTGACCGCCACTGGCGATCTTTGGGAGACGATGGTGTCTTACAGAGAGTTGATCCGGATTTATCTCGGGGTGATGGTCCTTGCGATCGTGGCGATCCTCTGGCTTAGGAGCTGGGTGATCAGTTCTAACAGACAGAGGGAGACGTATATGGGCAAGAAGAAGTAGAGCATATGAGTAGGCAGAGACTGCAATGGGGCATATCTGCCTGCCGCCGTGACCGGACGCCACCAGCTACTCCCCCACCCCACACTCCACTTTCCTAAAACAACCTCTCTTGACTACTTAAAATCATTTTTATCCCATATTTTTAGTTAGTTATAAGTTTAAGGTGTCGCAACATAAAGGACTTGACGGTATTTAGAAAAGTTGATGTCATACTTATAATATGATAGAATCAAAGTGTTTTGTTAGATATATTAATTGGTGTAATCGAATAAATAAAATTACATAAAAGATAGAATGACAGGAACTGAATTTGACCCCAGAAGAAGATGGTCTTTAAGATTAATAACAGGAGGGGTTGTGGGGTTAGCAGTTGGTGCGGTTGCAGACAGATTAGGAGGAAGAGTGGAAGCAGTTGAGCCGCCGGTGATGGAAAGACCAGCGGAGGTTAGGGATTAGGGTCTAATGCTAGTTAAGGAAGTACAAAATGCGTTGCCAAGGACGATGTTCGGGGAAGAAATGGAGGCATTTTGGATAGCACCAATAGGTGGTGAAACAATGGCTATTGGGCTTTTGGGAGGAACGGAACGAGGGATATATGCAACGACACTTAGATCTGAAGGAGGGGGAGACAGAACACGACTGAATTCGTTAGAAGATAGACATCAAGTGGTGGTAAAAGCAATGGATTTGAGAACGGTTACAGGAAGACCGA
The DNA here is from genome assembly GCA_964598275.1 of uncultured Gammaproteobacteria bacterium. Lineage (GTDB taxonomy): Bacteria > Patescibacteriota > Microgenomatia > UBA12405 > UBA12405 > JAHIEZ01. The sequence continues at coordinate 21,305 of CAZRAZ010000007.1, forward strand.
ACGAATTGGCATCGGCGGTATTGACGAAAGAAAGAAATGAACAAAACGAAGATCAATTTTATGCCCATTTAGCAATAATTGACGGAGTAACAGGAAGGGTTGTGGGAAGAAAAATTGTAACCGTAGATCCTGGTGAAACATTTTTAGGTCTTACCGATAAGCCGATAGTTGCCTTTGATGGAAAAACAATAGTTATGTCAGGGGCAGGGAAAGCTATTACGGGCAAGCCTGATTTTGATCATCCGGAGGTAACGCAGACTATGACTGACAAAATTGGACGTTGGGATAGTGTTGTTGGAGCTTTTGAATGGTTTGATATTAGCGCTGCTGATTTTTTGGATAATGGAAGATTGGTGACAAAGGCCCCAAGGGGTTTGGCTTGGGTGACAATAGGAGGGTATGATGTGTATAACCTATTACCTGGAGCAAATACTGATGGTATTGGATACGTGAGATGGGTGGGGGTCGACGGGAATGAAGTTGTGACGGTGGGGACGGAATATCCATTGGGAAATGGTACAATTCATGTTTGGGAATACGGTCAAAGTGAGAAAAAATGGCTGTCAAAATGGGTAATAGAACAACCAGAAGGAGTAACTTTGGATTGGCGAAGCAGGTTTAAATATGACAACGGGATGTTAATGTTATTTAACAATGATTCGTTTATGGTCATGAACGTAGCGGGTGGAACGGTGGCTAAATATGATCAAAAACAATTAAAGGCCATGGGTACAGGAACAGACGGACAGTTGAGAGCTTTGGCGCCACTACGTGATCTAAGTGACCCTGACAGGTCCTATCCAAGATCTGATTTATTAAAATTTGGTCTGAGAGGTTCCCAACAATTTCTTCCTTTGGTAAACCAAGAGACCAGATAAAGTATTGCTGTCGAGAATACGGGAGATGGTGTAATGGGATGTTTTTGGGGGGTTTATTCTTGTTCCATAAAATCGTCTGTGATATAGGTTTAAGTAGGCTTCGCATTATGGCGGGTGGATTGGTATACTACATTGTCCTTAGGATTGACGTATTTTTACAATTTGCCGACGTGGTGAAATTGGTATACACGTACGCTTGAGGTGCGTATGCCGCAAGGTGTGGAGGTTCAAGTCCTCTCGTCGGCACTTTTGCCGAGTCGTCTAATGGTAGGACACCTGTCTTTGGAACAGGTAATTCTAGGTTCGAATCCTAGCTCGGCAACAGAGAAGTTTACGGTGAGGGGTGGGCGGAGGAAGTAGAGATGGCTGAAGAGGTGGCCGGAGGAGGAAGAACCAGAGGTTGAGCTTCAAGTCTGTCTA
>CAZRAZ010000008.1:0-21578 GCA_964598275.1 uncultured Gammaproteobacteria bacterium
GGTTGCGCTCGTTACCTCACTTAAGAGAACAACTCACGTCACGAGCTGACGACAGCCATGCAACAGCTGTCCCGCCACTAAGTTTTTCCTTTTCGGGAAAAACATAAGCGGGATGTCAAACCCAGGTAAGGTTCATCGCTTCGTATCGAATTGAACCACATGCTCCACTGGTTGTGCGCCTCCCCGCCAATTCGTTTGAGTTTCGGCCTTGCGGCTATACTCCCCAGGCGGTCTGTTTAACGCGTTAGCTTACATCTCCTTCAACAAAAGTTGAAGAAAATTAACAGACATCGTTTACGGCTAGGACTACTCAGGTCTCTAATCTGATTTGCTACCCTAGCTTTCGTCTTTCAGCGTCAGTATATACCTAATTACCCGCCTTCGCGCTTGGTGTTCTTTGTAGTATCCACGGATTTAACCCCTACACTACAAATTCCAGTAATTCCGATATCACTCTAGTCTTCTAGTATCCTGCCCCTTTCTCCGGTTGAGCCGGAGTCTTTGAAACAAGACTTAAAAGGCCGCCTACAGACCCTTTACGCCCAATAAAACCGGGTAACGCTTGCACCCTACGTATTACCGCGACTGCTGGCACGTAGTTAGTAGGTGCTTATTCAAAACAACATATGTTGAAATAAAAGTAGTTTACAACCCGAGGGCCGTCATCCTACACGCGATGTCGCTGCGTCAGACTTTCGTCCATTGCGCAAAATTCCTAACTGCTGCCACCCGTAGGTGTATGGGCCGTATCTCAGTCCCATTGTGCCGGACTCTCCGCTAAGAGCCGGTAGCCGTCATAGCCTTGGTGAGCCTTTACCTCACCAACAAGCTGGTAGCCAGCACGCCATTCTTCAAGTGATAAATCTTTAATCCGGAGACATTATAGGGAATTACCTCCGATTTCTCGGAGCTATGCCCTGCTTGAAGGTATGTTCGTGCTTTATACTCACCCGTTCGCCACTCCCCAACTTGCGTTGGAGCGTTCGACTTGCATGTCTTAGGCACATCGCCAGCGTTCACCCTGAGCCACGATCAAACTCTTAGTACGAGTTCTCGACATGGCGTCGAGAATAAACCGAATTTTTCAAAAAAATTCGAAAAAAATTTCAAAAAAATTGAGTGTCTTTGTCTGTTTTAAATGACTCTAAATAAAATTCAAAATTTAAAAGTACGATGATCACAAATAATTGCGGTCAGAAGTGTATTATATTATAGATTGGTTGGTTTTGCATTAAGTTAACAGAGAAAGAAAAGGCAACCGGACTAGAGAGAATCAGGATGGTTTTGGGGTTAAAGAGTGATAACGGTGGAAAAAGAGATAAAATCGGATAAGTCTTCTTGAAAATCGGCAGAGGTGACGATTGTTTGGTAACCATCGATAATTTTGGCGATAAGATGGCGGTGATCCGAATCGAGTTCGGAAAAAATATCATCGAGAAGTAAGATGGGTAGATTTCCGGATTGTTTGATAAAGTTGATTTGGGCTAAACGAAGGGCTAAAACAGCTAGGCGTTGTTGACCACGGCTGCCCCAATTGGCCAAATCTTTGTTGGATCCGGGAAAGGCAAGGCTGTCGAAAGAAAAATCGTCGCGATGGCAACCGGCTTTGGTATAGCCATTGATTAAGTCGAAATTATAATTTGAATTTAAAATCGACTGAGTAAGAATGGAAGGGCGATAATTTAATTTTAATTTTTTGATGTCTAAAAAAGGGTGATTAGAGAAAAAATTGTTAATAAAATCGATAAAGATCTTTCTGGACTGATGAATGATTAGATCGTTTTTTACCAGTGACTGATCCCAGTAAAAAAGTTCAATTTTTTTGGCTCTCCCCTGTTTGATTTGGTCGAGTAATTGGTTTCGATGATTTAGGGCTTTGTGGTAGCAAAGCAGGGCTTGAGCATAGCGCCAGTTGATAGGGGAAAAAACCTGATTTAAAAAATCACGACGACGGGAAGGTGAGCCGGTGGTAAGTCGGATATCTTCGGGAGAAAAAATAACCGTTTTTATTTGGCCAAGAAAGGCTTTTCGAGTTTTTTGGACTTGATTGACAAGATATTTACGGAAAATCGAGGTGGATTCCGGCTTGTTTATCAGCTGAACTTCCAGTTCTAGATCTTGATTTGGCTGTGAAACGAAGGCTTGAACTTGAGCAGAAGATTGATTCCAGAAGATAAGTTTACCAAGAGAGACCGAACGAAAACTTTTGCCGGAAGAAAGGAGGTTTAGTGCTTCTAAAAGGTTGGTTTTGCCGGAGCCGTTTTGACCAATGATAAGATTGGTTTGGGGGGAAAAGGAAAAGCTGGCCTGACGAAAGGAACGATAATTTCTTAAGATTAGTTTGGAAAGATGCATAGACAGTGTAGTATATCTTGTATTATGAAAATAGCCGAAGATTTTGCAGAAAAAAAATAAATTTAAGGAAAATACGGATAAATTTGTCCAGCGGGCCCGCCGACAGACAAGCAGTCTGGCGGGTAAACAGGAGTCTTGTGTCCAGCGGGCAGGAGTCGAACCTGCCTAGATCGGTTTTACAGACCGACGCATAACCGCTTTGCTACCGCTGGTGATATATTTTATCAAAATTAGGTTGTGTTTTGCCCGATATTGATTTTAAGGTGTTTTCCCGCTTTCGGAGTGTTTTGTTGTTTTTGATTATTTTCGTAATTTTTGTTATATTAAATTCTATGACATTAGGGGCTAATGTGGAAAGATGGGGAGAAAGTAGAGGGGAAAGAATGGGATCAAAATATCCTTTGCACATTGAGGCAGCATTGGCGTTGGGAAGAATTAGGCGGGACGAAAGAATTTTGGTGGCTGGAGGGGCCGCTTATGATTTACTAACCACGAGAGAAAATGATATGTCAAAACTTGCTTGCTTTAAGGAAGGCGGCCAGCCCAGAGATTTGGATTTGATTTGTGAAGTAGGGGTGGAGAAAAGGAGAATTGCAAGACAAATTCAAGACATGGTAAGTGGGAAGGTTGGGGTGGAAACAAGCTTGGGTAGTAATATAAAAATGACAGAAAAAGGAGATTGGTTGGAACATCATCAAGTAAGAGTACCTTTACATCCAGGAATTTTTACGCCAGTAATGATTAGATTGGAAGGAACAGACATACCGGTACTTCGGCCACAGACGATGGTTCATGTTCTAAAAATTATGCATGGTAAATATTCGAGAGAGAAGGACAGGGTGAAAGCGGACGAGTTGTTAAGATTGAGCAACGAATATCCGTTACCATTTAGCGAACGAGAGTATGAAGCGTTTGATGAGTTTCATGAAAGGAAGATGGAGTATGGTGTAACAAAGTGGTTGCTTTCCGGTGATTTGTCTGATCATTCCGGGGCGATGAGAGAATTAAGCAGACGAATGAAGCAGTTACCCGGAGGAGTGATTCTTGTGGGGGGGGTGAGAAATGGACTGCTGAAACTTGAAGAGTTGTCAGTTGGATTATTACAACGCCTAAGGTGATAGTTTATAATTTAGATATGCAAAAAATAAAATTTGAGGAATTGGAAGAAGAAATAAAAAGCGATTTGCTAAGGGCTGAAGAGGCGGCAAAAATGGCTTTTCCCCGCAATCGGGATGTCAGAATCGGGGCGGTGGTGGTGGCAGACGATAAACGATTTGAGGGAGCAAATGTAGTCAAAGAACGATTTGTGGGCAGTACCTGTGCAGAAAGAATGGCTTTGGATAGAGCGTTATTTGCGGGGGTAAAAAAAATAAAAAGGGTGGTAATAATTGGCGAAAATGACGAAAGCCCTTTTGAAGAAGTAACGGCACCGTGTGGTAATTGTCGGCAAATGCTGATTGATGTTTTGACTGACTTGAGGCAGGAGGATATAGAAATGATATTGAGTAATAGTGATAAGAGTAAAATTATAAAAACGAGTTTACTGGAACTTTTACCCTTGGCTTATAAAAGCAGTAGAAATAATGGCTAAGATAAAAATTGTTTTTTGGAACATCAATGGAATTAGAGCCGGAATTAAAAAGAGGCTGTGGAATTGGGTGAAAAAAGACAGGGCGGATATATATTGTTTTAATGAAACTAAGGCCAGAGAGGATCAGTTGGAGAAAGGAATGGAAATTCCTAAAGGTTATTATTCTTACTGGAATAGCGCCGATAAGGCCGGATATTCGGGAGTGGCAACATTGACAAAATTAGAACCAAAAAGAGTGATCGAGGGAAACCGCGATAACGACTGGGATGAGGAGGGACGGGTGTTGGTGACAAAATTTGATGAATTTACTCTGTTAAACGGCTATTTTCCAAACGGCAAGAAAGATAAGGGAAGATTGGATTATAAATTAAAATTTTATGAACATTTTTTGGAGTATGTAAATAAACTAAGAAATCAGGGAGAAAAAGTGATTTGGGGCGGAGATGTAAACACGGCTCATAGAGAAATCGATTTGGCCAGACCAAAAGATAATGAGGGGATATCAGGATTTTTGCCGATTGAAAGAAAGTGGCTGGATAAGGTAGAAAAGGCAGGCTGGGTGGATACGTACCGAATGTTTTATCCTGACAAAGAAATGTATTCCTGGTGGTCGATGCGATCGGGAGCAAGAACTAGAAACGTAGGCTGGAGAATTGACTATGTATTTGTGGATGAGAAGATAAAAAAACAGGTGAAAAAAGCTTTTATCTTAAGCGAGGCGAAAGGATCGGATCATTGTCCGGTGGGGATAGAAATAGAGATTTAGGGAGCAATAATGTAGCAAGCGGTCCCCTGCTCTTTTAACCAACGGTTGTTGGTTTTACAGTTAGGGTCGAGAGAGATGAGGGTTTGCCAAAATTTTTTGGAATGACTTTTGACATGCAAATGGACCAGCTCGTGGAGGATAATGTGGCGGAATTGGTCGGGCGGAAAAAAGATAAGTTGCCAGTTGAAATTTAGATTGCCGCGGGAAGAACAGGAAGCAAAGCGACTTTTTTGATTGCGGACAGTAAGGTGCTTGTAGCTAAATTGAGGAAATTTTTTAATCTCGGCAATAATTAATCTTTTGGCAAAAGGCTTAAGGCGGGACTGAAAAAGCAGATTTAGATGAGATTGGGAAAGAGAGGGGGTAAAGATAGCAATTTGTTTTTTTTGGGAGTTGATAAGCAGAGTGTTTTTGGGGCTTTGATGAAAGATTAGATCATATTTTTGATCAAGAATAGAGAGAAAAGGCAAAGAAGCGAGAGAAGAAGGCTCTCTAATTTGCAGGCTTTTGGCAAGAATCCAGGAAGACTGTTTTTTGATAAAATGATTAATTTGAAAAAGGGGAAGAAGGTGGGGAGCGGAAACAGAAAAAGAATTGGTGGAAGTAATTTGGAGACGAATCGAACGAATAGACTTGCGGTTGATTTGGTAGCTAAACTGCCGATTTTTTAGGATTATGTTGGGCATAAATGGTATAGTATTTTAACAATGATTTATGTAGGCGCGGATCATAGAGGCTACAGCCAAAAGGAGAGGATTGCCGGTGAACTGGAAATATGGGGATATGATTTTATTGACCTAAACAAAAAGATGGATATTGACGATGATTATCCAGATGTAGCGGTGGCGCTGGGAGAAAAGGTGGCCAGAGAAAAGGCTAAAGGAATAATGCTGTGCGGGTCGGGAGCGGGAGCCTGTATAACGGTAAATAAAGTAGTGGGAGTAAGAGCGGGATTGGGTTTTGAAGAAAAACAGGTAAGAAAAATGAGAGAGGATGACGATATAAATGTGTTGTGTCTGGCGGCGGACTTTGTGGATGAAGAAAAAAACGTGGCCTTGGTGAGAATATTTTTGGAAACAATTTTTGGCTCGGAGGAAAGATATATAAGAAGGATTAAAAAAATAACAAACTATGAAACTGCAAAGCGTTAGTGAAATACAAAACAGCTGTAATGTGCTGTTAAGAATGGACTTGGACGTACCGATTGTGAACGGAAGCGTGGTTGATAATAGCAGACTAAAAAAATCACTGTTAACCATAAAACTTTTGTTGGAAAAGGGGTGCAAGATAGTAATAATCGGGCACAGGGGCAGGCCCCAGCCGTGGCGGGGCGGGCCCGATGGAAAAGATGAGGAATTGTCATTAAGGCCGGTATATGCAGAATTAATGTCTTTACTGGAACAAAACGGCTACAACGTGATTGGCAGTGTGTTTGTGGATGAGGTAGAAAATAGGGAAAAAATTAGCGATGTTATTGGGACAAACAGAATTGTTTTTATGGAAAATTTGAGATTTTATGAAGGTGAAAGAAATAATGATGACAGTTTTTTGGGGGCAGTAAAGGAAGTCTGTCAATGTTTTGTTAATGATGCTTTTGGAGTGGCTCACAGAAAAGAGGCGTCGATGATGCTGTGGCAAAAAATGCCGACGTTTTATGGTTTAAATTTTGTAGACGAGGCGGAAAAATTGGAAAGACTGCGGCAGAACGTACAAAGACCACTGATAGTGATTTTGGGGGGAGTCAAACAAGATAAACTAAATTATCTATCGGAGCTGACGGCTTGGGCCGACAAAGTGCTGGTGGCGGGAAAGTTGATAACGATGGTAAAGGAAGAAGATTTAAGAAATGAGAAGATTAAAGTGGGAATGTTGACAGAAACTGGTTTGGATATAAATGAAGCAAGTGTGGTAGATTTTAAAAATATTTTAGCAGAGGCAAAAACGGTAATTTGGGTGGGGGCGCTGGGAAAGTTTGAAGTGGAAGAAGGAAGAAGATCGACGGCAAAGATTGCCAAGTTTTTGGCCGAAAAAGAGGTGTTTTGGGTGATAGCCGGGGGAGACAGCCTAGCGTCGGTTGCCAATTTGGGGATAGAAAATAAAATTGATTTGGTGATTTCGGGAGGAGGAGTAGCGCTGGAGTTTTTGACGAAAGAGAGATTGCCCGCCTGGGAGAGTTGAATTGTTGTATGATTAAGATATGGCAGAGAAAAAATTGAAAATTGGGATTAATGGTTTTGGCAGAATTGGGAGTGTGGCTTTAAGAGCGATTTTGATGGAAAAATATGACGTTGAAGTAGTAGCGATTAATACGACGGGGAAAATTCCAATTGAGGCAATTGCGATGGGGTTTAAATATGATTCGGTTTATGGACGAGCACCGACGAAGGTGGCTTGGGGGGAAGCGGAAAAAGGCGGAGAGATAGGCAGACTGCAAGTGGGAGAGGAAAGTATCCCGGTTTTGGGTGAAATGGAGCCAAAAAGAATTTCCTGGAAAAAATATGGAGCGGAAGTGGTACTGGAGTGTACCGGGGCTTTTACCGACAAAAGAGCCGGTGATCATTTGAAAGCAGGGGCAAAAAAAGTAGTGATTTCGGCACCGGCAAAGGATGATAGCATTCCGCTTTTAGTGTTGGGAGTAAATGAAGAAAAATATAAAGGGGAAAGAATAGTGTCAAACGGATCGTGCACTACCAACTGCGTGGCTCCGATTGTAAAAATTATAGATCAAAAAATTGGCTTTCAGGAAGGAAACTTGACAACAATTCATGCCTATACCAGCACCCAAGGCTTGGTTGACAGTTGCCAGTCCGATCCAAGACGGGGCAGAGCGGCGGCGGTAAATATAGTGCCAACGACAACGGGAGCGGGTGAGGCGGTGGTAGAAGCTTATCCGGAAGCTAAAGGAAGATTTTCGGGAACCGCCATCAGAGTGCCGGTGATTTGCGGTTCTTATTCTGACCTGACATTTAAACTGGTAAGAAAGTCGAGCAAAGAGGAAATTAATACTATTTTTGAAGAAGCCAGTATTGAGCCGAAATTGGTGGGAAAATTGAAGGTAAGTTATGAACCCTTGGTGAGCAGTGACATTGTGGGCAATAATGGCAGTTGTATTATTGATGCACTAAGAACCAGGGTGGTGGGTGATGATATGTGCATGATTGGAGCATGGTACGATAACGAATATGCTTATAGTTGCCGATTGGTAGAAATGGCAATGTATATTGGTCAGAAAAAATGAGAATAATACCAAGCATTTTGGAAAAGAGTTGGCTAAGGGCAGAAAGGAAAATCAGGATGGTAAAAGATTTAGTAAAGTGGATACAGATTGATGTAATTGACGGAATATTTGTTTTTGAAAAAACATTTGAGCTGGAGTTACTGAAGGGAATATTGGAGGAAAATGAAAAAAATTTATTGGATATTCATTTGATGGTAAAAGAGCCAATAAAGTGGATCAATAAGTGTGAATTTGTGGGTGCCAGCCGAATAATCGGACAGGTGGAAATGATGACCGACAGAGAGGAATTTGTGAAAAGAGTAAAAGATATGGGGATAGAGGTCGGTTTGGCTTTTGATATAAATACAAAGATAAAAAATATTCCGGAAGAAACTGATATGGTATTACTAATGGGAAGAAAAGTAGGATTTGAAGTAATGCCGTTTGAAGAAAAGGTGTGGGAAAGAATAAAAAAAATAAGAGAGCAGAAATTTGAAATTGGAGTAGATGGAGGAGTGAATATTAGCAACATTGAAAGATTAAAAAAGGAAGGGGTGGATTTGGCTTATTGTGGCGGAGCTATATTCGGAGAAGGTAAAATAGAGGATAATTTAAAAAACTTACAAAGATGAGAAAAACAGACAAGCTGATAAAAAAAATAACTTTTTTGGGTGATGGGGAGGCCAGAAAAAATCAAAAACATTACAAGCAGGCGGTAAAAGTGGCAAAAATACTGGCTGAAAACGGTTACATAATCGTTAATGGCGGCGGGCCGGGGGTGATGAAAGCAGCAACCGAGGGAGCAAAAATGGGAAAGGGCCGAGTGGAAGTGGTAATTTTGGATGAGGATAAGCAACCGGATAATTACGAGGGGGTGGATTGTGAGAATGTGAGACAAGCGGATAAAGTTTTTAGCATGCCAACATACGAATCGAGATTAAAAAAATTAATGGAGTTGGGTGATGCTTTTGTAATTTTTAAGGGAGGGACGGGGACAATTTCGGAAATCGGCATGATCTGGAATAGGGCAAAATACGACTTTGGGCATCATGAACCATTGATATTTTTTGGTAAGTTTTGGAAAAAGATTATCAGAGATTTAAGTGAGGGGCTGGATTTGGAAGATAAGGAAAAAGAAGTGATAACGGTGGTAACAAAGGCAGAAGAGGTGTTGGCTAGTTTAAAATAAAGGGTCTGGAGTTTTGTTGGATTTCAATGGGAAAAGTCTCCCGACTTATTATTTTATCTTTTGAAAGAGTGAGGCGGACGATGTTGGAATGAGAGGTGTTATAAGACCAATTTTGATCGAAGATAAAATTGCCAAAAGAATAAAAGATGGGGCGGTTTTTGTAAATTTCCGGCTCTTGCCAAACATGAGGGTGGTGACCGTGAATAATATCGGCTCCCCTATCAATAAGTTGATGAGCAAAATCAACTTTCCAAGTTTCGGGGCGAGGCAAGTATTCTGCCCCCCAGTGAAGAGAGATAATTAGCCAATCCACTTGCGAATCGTATTTGGCAACCAAGGTTTTGATGTGTTCGGGATCAAAACTATGAGCACCGGTGAGATCGAAACCAATAAAACCAAAACTAATAGTGTTGATGGTTTGCCGGTTAAATTCAGTAGCTTCCTGGTGAGAATAGACGAAAGGAAGAGAGTATTCTCTTAAATAATTTTTGGTTTGGACAAGACCATCCTGACCAAAGTTTAAAATATGATTATTTGATAGATTGAAGAAAAATTTATGGTATTGAAGTTGGAGTAGAAAACGGGTGTCGCCACAAAAGGTGAAAGTGCTAAGGGAAAGAGTGGGGCAACTTTTGATAATAGGAGATTCGAGGTTGGCAAGATTTAAATCGTTTTGCCTAAGCCAAGAAGATAGACCGGAAAAACTCCAGGAAAAGTCATTTTTGTTTCTAGCGGTTTGGGTGATCATGCGGCCAAGGCCTAAATCCCCCATCAAACCTAAGGTGACAAGAGATGGTATCGGGGCGGGAGTGGAGGTAGGGGTGGGACTGGCCCCGATGCCCTGCGGGATACGGGGTGCCCTCCACAGCGGGCAGGCCTTCGGCAGTGAAATTTGGTTAGAAGAAAACGAGAGAGGTAAAAACAAAAAGAAGGCAGGGATAGAGATGATAAGAAGGGCAGAATATATAAGAATAGACTTTGCAGGCATATTTTCATTATAATTACTTATGCTTAAAAAAGTAGCAATGATGTTTTTGTGTGGTCTGGTGTTGGGGGGCTGTAGTCTTAAACCGCAAAAATCAGGAATAGAAATAATGAGTTACCCAACGGCAAAAGTTTTTATTGATGGCAAAGAAGCCGGAATGACCCCGTATAAAAATGTAACTTTAAAACCGGGAGAGGCGGAGATTAGACTGGAAGCAAGAAATAAAACCTGGAAAAGAAAAATTGACCTGAAAAGTGATGTAAATACGGTGATTAATTGGGAATTTGGTGAAGGAGAAAATGAGGATGGGGGTTATTTGCTTTTTATGGAAAAAACAGGAAATGAGAAAAGGGCTGGATTGATGGTAAGCGCCAGTCCGGATAAAGCAGCGGTGGCGGTTGAGGGAGAAATAATAGGCTTTAGTCCTTTGAGGATTGATGATGTCTCCGGGGGAGATAAACAGGTGTCAATAAGTTTCCCCGGTTATAAGAGTATAAATTTATATATTAAAACAACCGGGGGTTATCAGTTGGTGATAGAGGCTTTTATGGTAGAGCAAAAGATTGAAAATGATACAGAAAATCCGCTGGAGTTGGTAGTGGAAGACTTGGAACCAAAAATGGAAAGTAGTTTGGGGAAAGTAGTAATTTTAAAAACTGAAACGGGCTGGCTACGGGTAAGAGAGGCGGCCAGTTCGGGAGGGCGGGAAGTGGGTAGAGTAAATCCAGAGGAAGAATATAATCTCCTGGAAGAAAAAGAGGGTTGGTATAAAATTGATTACGAGGAAGGGAAAGAAGGTTGGATATCAGCTAGCTACGCCGATAAGCTTTTGTGATAAGGGTGGAAAGAATAAGAGCAATACCAAGAAAGGCGTAGAATTTTTGTTGACTGTTTAGAAATAAGGAAAGGAGACCAAGAAGAAAGGTAAGAGCCCAATAGAAAATGGCTATTTGAGAACGGGACCAGCCAAGTTTTAGAAGTTGATGATGAAAATGGCTGTCGTCGGAAAGAAAGATAGATTTCTTTTGGGAAAGACGACGAATGATAACTAAAACAGCATCAATCATGGGGACTCCAAGCAAGAAAATGAGGGTAGCTAATTTGGCGCCGGAAAGAACAGAAAGAAGGGAAAGAAAAAAGCCGGCTAAACTTTTACCGCTGTAACCGGGCATAATGGATTGAGGAAAAAAGTTGTAAGGAAGAAAACCAAGATAGGAACCAGCAACAGCGCCGGCAAGAATAATGACTGGCCATTGGGTGGTATCGGTAGAAAATTTTAAACCCAAAATACCGATAAAAATAGCGGCGATAGAAACAAAACCGGGCAGTTGGCCTTCGATGCCGGCGGCCCAACCAACGGTGTTGGTGCACCAAACCAACCAAAAAATAAGAAGAAGAGAGGAAAGAGCGGGGGAAAGATTGATGACACCACCAAAGGGATTGGAAAGGTAATTGATACCAATACCGGCAGAAATAATAATAAGAGCAGAAACCAGATTGGTGAAAAGACGAAAATGGGGACTAATGTCCTTGATGTCGTCAAGTAAGCCAACAGAGAGAGTGAGAGTGGCGGCAATAAGAATGGATAAAAGATGCCGGTCGAGAGGGATAAGGAGAAGAGATGTTAGTAAAACGGCAATAAAAATCGGTAAACCGCCGCCACGGGGAAGAATTTTGACAGCAGTGGCATTGCCGGTTTTTTTATTTTTAAGATGCGGATCTTCGGTAAAGCCTCTGGCAATAAAAAAGTTACGAACCAGGGGGGTAAGGACAAAGGAAATCAGAGTGGAGATAAAGATGGCAAGAAAGAAAGAAGTCATTGTTTTTTTAGCTAATAAGAGAGATTATTTTGACTAAACTGACTGAACAAAGGAAGGAAAAAAGGAAAGAAAAAATGCTTAAAAGATAGGAAAAGAGAGGATTACTTTTGAGGAAAAGAGCGGAAAGAAAATTGTTTACAAGTAAAAAAATTATAGAAAGACCGGGGAGGATAAAAAGATTGTTGGCAGAAGCCAGGCGGCCGTCGCCCCAGGGGCGGGAGTAAAAAAGAGGCACTTTTTGGGGAAGGTCAGAAAACTGGTTAATTAAAAAAAATAACTGAAAAATGACGACTAAAGCATTCCAGCGAAGAATGTTAATAAGGTTTTTTTCTTGCCAGAATTGACCAAGAAGAGAAAGTTTTTGAGAAAAGAGATGGAGGATACTCATTTTTGGAGACGAAAAATAATGGCAGGAGAGATGACTTGATCAACCGTGTAGTAAAGGTTCAGAAAATCGTCTAAACCGGCAAAATCGGGACTGTCGGGAAAATAAACAATAAAGGGAGGAGGAGCGGCATTTAATCTTTCGATGGTTTCTTGGTAGGCATTAAAGTCGACAATGTGGTAGGTGACGGTATAGCGACCGACAGGAAGGCGGTCGGAAAGGACATAAATAGAAGGCTCTGTGCCCCAGACGAATATTTTTTGATCAGGAGTGGTATTTTTTTTAATAAATTCGGCAATTTTTTGATTACTTAAGACATAATCACCCCAAAAACGGTAATAATCCTGACGACTGATTGAGCCGCTCGCGTAACTTAAGAAATTTTTGTAGTAAGGAAGACTGGGATAGTACCAAAACCGGTAATAAAAAAGAAAGAGAGCGGTGACAAAAAGGAGAATAAAAGAAAAGGAGAGATGATAGATTGTTTTGCCTTTTTGATCAAAGATGAAGCCAAGAAAAAGGCAGAGAGGTGGTAAAAGTTGGATAAAATAATGAGGATAGGGGCGACCGGAAAGAAGAACTCCAAAAAGGGCGCCAATAAACCAAAGAGTAATAAAACCAAAGTTTTTGCCTAAACGGCGACGAAAAAAATAGGTAAAGGCAACAAAGATAGTAAAAATGACGATTCTGAGAAAAAATTGAGATTGATAAAGAGGAAGGCGATAAGAACCACTTTCCCAGGAGGAAAGATAGCTGATATTTTGAAGAAGGGCGGCTTTGACGTAAACTTGGCCAGCACCAACTAAATAGTAGTAGAGAATGGTTGATAAAATCGGCAGAAGCAGACCAAGAGTAGGCAGATAGGCAAGAGATGAGAAAAGTTTTTTGAAAGTCGATTTGACTGTTTTTGATTGATAGAAAATAAGCCAAAACATAAGAGCGGCAAATTCGAAGATTACCGGAATTTTAAAAAGAAAAGCAAGAGAGAAAAAGACGCCGGCTAAAAGGAATTTGGTGGAAGTGAAGAGAAGAAGGGCACCAATAGTGGCGGGCATGATCATAAAAATTTCTCCATTTGAAATTTGGCCTTCAGTTAGGGGAATTGAAGAAAGAATGACAAAAAGAAGAGCAGCTAAAACTTGAGGCAATTGACGCTTAAAAAGTTTTTGGGCAAGACGATAAAAGAAGAAAACATTAACAAGATTCCAGAAAAGCAAAATAAGCCTGAAAGTAGGAACGTTACCGGCAATGGCAGCTAAAATATAGATCAAAGGCGGTTTGTTGTCGTGGATATCGCGATAAAAAATCAGGCCTCTTTTGAGGCCTTGACCAAGAGTAAGATAGATATCTTCATCGGCGTAATTGTTGGGCTCGAAAAGAGAAGGCAGGCGAAGAAGAATGACAAGAAAAAAAATTGGAAAAAGCAACTTAAGGGTGTTTTTAAGATTTTTCCCCATGGGTAAATGATAACAGATAGGAAGGATTTAAGTTTTTTGGGTGGTTTTGTAAGTAAGGTATTTGCCGAATAAAAGCCGGGTGTGAGAATGAAGACCGGGAAGGACTGACATAACCAAAGTAGCAACCGGCATAAGGGGCCATTGAAAAATATTTTTTAAAATGTTTTTGAGACCGGTTTTTTGGTTTTTGGGACGAAGTTTCCAATCAAGAATGATGAGAATAAAGAGAGGGATAAGACAAATTGAAAGAATTAAATTAGAGATGCGAGGGAGATTAAAACCAAGAACGGTCTGAAAAAAACGGGGGTTTAAAATAACCGGCAAAGAAGTACCGAGAGTAAGAATAAACCAATTGCTGGACCAGATAAGATGGGTTTTAATTAAAACAAAAATACGAAGAAGACGGGTGATAAGAGGAATTTCGGAATGAAGACGAGCTTGTTCGATGGCATAAGGAATGTCGGTAGCCCCCCAAGCATGACGAACACATTGGCTGTAACGGTTTTTTAGAGCAGAAAAATAACTGTGACCACTGGGAGCATTGACAAGAGTGGGTAGAAAAATGGGAGAAACAGAAACCTGGCCTTGGTTGGCAAAAAAGGTCTGTAGAAAAATATGCCAATCTTCGGGAATCATGTCGACATCCCAATAGTTAACTGAATCAATTAGCTTATAAGAGGAAGAATAACAGGAATAATTAAAAAAGAGACCGTCGGGCTCTTGAATATTGGCGATATGAATAACATTGCCAAGAGTGCCGATAATACGAATAGGAGCCGGCACCTGATTGATATTATGATGCCAAAAAATGGGTGATTGCCAAAATTTTAAATAACGGCGGGGATCGGAGGCAAAAGCGTAGGTAAGGGCAGAAAAATATTTGGGATGAAAAATAGTATCAACGTCACAACTGGTTAAGGTTAACTGATCTATCAAAAATTTACCATCAGGGTTTGATTTGCTTTTGATAAAAGTTTTTTTAAAGTGTTTGGCGGCCCAGGCTTCGTTGGTGTGTTTGCCGGCAATTTCACCTTTGAGATTTCCCGGGTGCTTGGTAAAAATGAGGGAACCAAAGGTATTTTTGTATTTGGCGGAAAAAAATTTGATGGTGGCAGTGTTACTGTCTGCACCAGCCCGTTCTTCTTGGGCAATAACAAGATGGATTTTTTGAAGATCAATATCAATTTGTCCAGCTAGGCTGGAAACGGCCATATCGACAACATTAACCGGCTCTTTATAGGAAGAGATAATGATGACATGATTGATTTGGTCGTACTTAAACCAATCGGCGCGAAAATCGTCCTGAAAAAGTGTTTTCCAGTCGAGGCGACTGGCTGACTTGATTTTACCGTAACCGACTGAAGCCAGAATAGCTGATTTAAATGACTGATACAGCCAGTAAAATAAAAAGGCGATAACAAAATAGGCCACCGCTTTGGGAAAAACAAAGACACCCCAGAGAGGAAAGACGATAATACTCCAAGCCAAAAGACCGGGGATCATCTCCCAAAAGCGATAAATTTTGCTGGACTTGTTTATGGTTAAAACAGTTGATTTGGCCATAATATCAAGAAAATCTTGACTATGGGATAGTATAGCAAAAAGAGAGGGGCTTGGGCTAGAATAGAGGAGATGGAAGAATTGAAAAAGGCAATAAAAAAAACTTTGGCTTATGCTAAAAATTTCGGAATGGAATTAAATTTAGAAGAATTGCGGCAAAGATTGATAAGCAGACAAGTTTACGCCAGAACAGAGGTGGAAAGGGCGGTAAAAGAAATGGGTTTAAGTTTGGGCGGAAAAAATGGTAAAGAAACGAGAAGAAAAATGAGAGAGGCAAGAAAGGCGCTAAAAAAGATGGCGGATAACGATAAAAATATCCTGTTTTTGGGAGTAACGGGATCGGTGGCGGGAGGGAATGCCAAAGAAAATGATGATATTGATATAATGGTGGTTTGCAAAAAAAATCGTTTGTGGTGGTGCCGGTGGAAATTAAAAATTTTTTTGAAAAAAAAAGGAATAAAACACAGAGAGGCGGGAAAGAGGGAAGAACAAAATGCGTTTTGTTTCAATTTGTGGATGGAAGAAGATAGTTTGAAGATTCCTCTGTCAAGACAAAACAAAAAAACAGCTATGGATTTGATATTGATGAAGCCGGTGATAAAAAGAGAGAAAAATTATGAAAAATTTATGAGAAAAAATCTTTGGGTGAAAAAATGGGTGGCGACAGGTTACAAAAATACCCTCCTACGCACCTCCGCTTCGCTTCGGGCTTCGGAAGGACAAAGAGAAAATAACCTTCTTCTTGACATAATTAACCTGGTAATGTTTTGGGGGCAGTATGTCTATATGAAATCAAAGATGAAAGGAGAATTGGTGGAGTTTAAACGAGCCTTCTTTCACCGTAAGTAAATTGATAAAATAGGCCTATGACAAAAAAGATCCTGGGGATAACGATAGTATTAATTTTGGCAGGGGTGATTTTACTGGTTTCGGTAGCCAGAGCCAGTTTGAGTTTGACATTAAAAAAAGAAAAAGAAAATGTTTTGAGAAAAGTGCCGATAAAATTATTGATAGAACAAGAAGATGGAGGAATTAAGACAGAGGTTTATTTGCTGCCACCGGTAAGAACTTTGCCGAGTAGTGTTTTTTATAATATAAAGAGAATAAGAGATTTGCTGTGGATAGGTTTTTGTCAAGAAAAGGATGAAAAAATCAGTCTGGCAATGTTACTGGCTGATAAAAAAATGGCTGAAGCTCAAATTTTGTTTGTGAACGGACAAGCTGACCAAGCAATGAAGGCGGCAGAAGACGGTATTGATTTGTGGGAAAGAGCCAAAAAAATGTGGCAAAGCCTGGATAAAGATGACGAAAAAAATGAAGTGGTAAAAACAAAGATAGACCTGGCAGGGCGGGCCTATGAAAAAATATTGAGAAGAGCAGAAGGGGCAGTAGATGTAAACCAGGCAGAGTATCAACAAATTGTGGACAGGTTGGAGAGAATAAATGAAGAAAAGAAAGAATAGAAAAACGAGTTTAAAATGGCTGATTAGAATAGGAATGATTTTGGTGATCTTGACTTTTTTGGGTTCGGTTTGGTTACTAAAAGATGTGCCTAATCCGAGAAAGTTGAGTAGTGGAGATTATCCGGAATCGTCAAGAATCTTTGATAGAAACAGAGTGCTGTTGTATGAATTTTTTTCGGAAAAGAGAAGGGTGATAGTGAAATTGTCACAGGTACCGGAAAATTTGAAGTTGGCCACATTGGCAATTGAGGACGCAAAATTTTATAAACATTGGGGTTTTGATATCAGAGGAATAGTACGGGCAATTTATAAAACCTTGTCGGGACAAAGACTGGAGGGAGGGTCAACCATAACTCAACAATTGATTAAAAATGCTCTATTGAGTCCGGAAAGAACAGTAAGCAGAAAGGTAAAAGAGGCAATTTTGACCGTAGCAACTGAAATTTTGTACAGCAAGGATCAAATTCTGGAAATGTATATGAATCAAACTCCATACGGAGGAACATTTTGGGGAGTGGAAACGGCAGCACGGGGTTACTTTAATAAGGAGATAGAAGACTTAAGCTTAGCTGAATCGGCCCTGATTGCCGGATTGCCGGGATCGCCAACCCGTTATTCCCCTTTTTCGAATCCCAAAGGAGCAAAGGACAGACAAGTGTTGGTGTTGAAGAGAATGAAAGAAGAGGGGTATATTAACCAAGAGGAGATGGAAGAGGCAGAGAAGGAAGATTTGAATTTTTATATTAGCAAGGAAGGGATAAGAGCGCCGCATTTTGTGTTTTGGATAAAAGACATGTTGGTAGAAGAATACGGACTGACGAAGGTAAACGAAGGCGGGCTTAATATTGTGACCAGTTTGGATATTGAAATTCAAGATTATGTTCAGGAGACAGTGGCAAAAGAGATTGCCGGTTTGAAAAAACAAAAAATTAGCAACGGAGCGGTGGTGGTGACCAGACCAAAAACGGGAGAAGTGCTGGCAATGGTGGGATCGAAAGATTATTTTGCCAACGATATTGACGGCCAGGTAAATGTGGCGACGGCTTTAAGACAACCGGGATCATCGATTAAACCGTTAAATTATGCGGTTGGTTTGGAATTGGGAAAAATTACAGCGGCGGCAATAGTTGACGATAGTCCAACTTGTTTTCAGGTACCGGGACAAAAGATTTACTGCCCGACCAATTACGGCAACAGTTACCATGGAATTCAAAGTATCAGAAATTCTTTGGCAAATTCTTTAAATGTCGGAGCGGTGAAAGTGCTAAAACTTAATGGGGTAGAAACTTTTGTGGCTTCGGCCTCGGCTATGGGAATAAGTACCTTTAATGATCCGCGAAATTATGGATTGTCTTTAACTTTGGGAGGAGGAGAAGTAAAAATGATTGATATGGCGATTGCTTTTGGAGTGTTTGCCAATAACGGAGTGAGACAAGATTGGCATCCGATATTGGAAATAAAGGACAAGAAGGGAGGGGTGATTCAAAAATACGAATATGTACCGGGAGACAGAGTGCTTTCGAGAGAAACTTCATTTTTGATCAGTGATATTTTGGCTGATGACGGGGCCAGAAGCATGGTGTTTGGGCGGGGCTCAAAACTTAACATAAAAGATCATCCGGAAGTGGCGGTGAAAACGGGAACGACCAATGATATGAGAGACAACTGGACTATAGGATACACCACTGATTATGTGGTAACCGTATGGGTGGGAAATAATAATAATTCAAAAATGAGTTGGGTGGCCTCGGGAATTACGGGAGCAACGCCGATATGGAATACGGTGATGACACGTTTATTGACCGATGTAAAAGTAAAAAAGAACATAATGCCGACAGAAATGGTAAAAATACAGGTATGTAATCTGACGGGAAAATTAATTCCGGAAGGAGGTTGTGATGTTCACTTCGAATTTTTCAAAAAAGAATATGTTCCAAGTGAAAGAGCGCCGTTGAAACAAAACGTGTTGATTGATAAAGATACAGGAAGAATAGTGACCGAAGGGGAAGAGAGGCCAAATGTAGAATGGCAAGAACATCTGATAACAAAAGAAATTAACGGTCAAATGGTTTGTCTTGATTGCCCAAAAAATGAAACTGAAAAAGAAGTAAGAACATGGTAATGAAGAAAAGAATAGAAAAATTATTGGTAAAAATAGGCAGGCCGATTGTTTTGATATTGAAATTTTTGGTAAGACTAATAAAAAAAATTTGTAGTGTTTATTTGTTGATGAGCTTGTTGTTTGTGTCTTTGTCGATAGGAAGCGTCTGGTTTTATAAAGAAATCTTGATAGGCTTGCCAAATATTAATCAAATTTATTATCTACCAAGATTGTCGAGTAAAATTTTGGATAGAAATGGTAATTTGCTTTATAAATTTTATGAGAGTGAAGACAGAAGTTGGATAACTATTGATAAAATTCCGGAATCTTTGATTTTAGCGACAATTGCAATTGAAGATAAGGACTTTTATAAACATAAGGGCTTGTCGGTAAGGGGCATTGCCAGAGCAATTTGGTATAACTTAAAAAAAGAAAAGGATGATAATCTGCAAGGAGGATCAACCATAACCCAACAATTGGTTAAAAATGTTTTCTTTGACAATCAAAAAAACTATAAGAGAAAAATAAAAGAAGCCATTTTAACTTTGTTGCTAGAGCAAAAATTGAGCAAAAATGAAATACTGGAAAGATATTTTAACCAAGTGTCCTATGGTGGAGAAACATATGGAGCAGAAGAAGCCAGTTGGAAATATTTTGGCAAAAACGTGTGGGAAATAAATACGGCGCAAGCGGCTTTTTTGGCGGGTTTACCGGCAGCACCCAGTTATTACTCCCCTTTTGGGCAGTATCCTTATTTTGCCCATTTACGACAAAAACATGTAATTGAAGAAATGTATAAAGCCGGCTTTATTGAGGAAGAGGCAATGATGAGATTGTTGGAAACAGAAGTGGAAATCAAACCGGAGATAAAAATGATTAAGGCTCCCCATTTTGTGTTTTGGGTGAGATCGGAATTAGAAAGAAGATATGGCTTTGTCAACTTTGAAAGACAGGGGTTGACGGTGATAAGCAGTTTGGATCTCGGAGTACAAGAAATGGCTGAGGAAATAGTTAAAAATGAGGTAGATAAGGTAAAAAACTTAAGAATAAGCAACGGGGCGGCTTTAGTTTTGGATGTAAAAACTGGTGATATTTTGGCAATGGTGGGATCAAAAGATTATGAGGCTAGCGATATTGACGGAAAATACAATGTGACAACGGCACTAAGACAACCCGGCTCATCGATAAAACCGATTAATTATTTAGTGGCCTTCAAGAGAGGAGAAACTTTAATGTCGACAGTGGAAGATGCGCCGATCTGTTATCAAATAGCAGGACAAAAACCTTATTGTCCCCAAAATTACAACGGAAAATACATGGGCAGAATTAACTTTAAAACCGCCCTAGCGTCCTCTTTAAACGTGCCGTCGGTTAAAATTTTGGCAGAAAACGGAACGGAAAATATGATAGAAATGGCAGAGAAAATGGGAATTTCTACCTGGAAGGATAGATCGCGATTCGGATTGGCTTTGGCTTTGGGGGCAGGAGAAGTAAAAATGACAGAAATGGCTCAGGCATATTCTGTTTTTGCCAACACGGGAGAAAGGGTGGAAATAAATCCAATATTAAAAATTGAAAATTATCTGGGAGAGACGGTGTTTGTAAAGAGTACCGAAAAAGAAAGAGTGGTGGAACCGGAATATACTTTTTTGATCAACAGAGCTTTGTCTGACAATCAGGCCAGATCTCCTATTTTTGGATGGAATTCACAGTTAAAAATCGAGGGTAGAGTGGTGGCGGTAAAAACGGGAACGACGAATAATTTGAAAGACAATTGGTGCATCGGTTGGACTTCAAATGTGCTGGTAGCGGCATGGGTGGGTAATAATGATTCAAGTCCGATGAGCTGGGTAGCCTCGGGTATAAGCGGAGCGACACCGATATGGAGGGAGATAATGAATAAAATGCTTTTAAAAATGCCAAACGAAGAATGGGCCGTGCCGGAAAAAATTGTAAAGAAAAGCGTGTGTGGAAAAGAAGAATACTTTGTGACCGGAAGCGAAAAAAAAGTTAGCTGTCCGATGGTGGCAACACCGACTCCTTCGGGAACAAATTAAGAAGAGGTAACGTTTTTGATGACTTGCCAATAAATGGTTTCAACCAGGGTCCCAATTAAAGTTTGGTCTGGACCTTCTATTTGGATATAAATTTGCTGACCGGGGACAGAGATAAGAACTTGATAGGCAGTTAGATTATCTTGAGTAGAGTTAAGGTTGTCTTGGATAACAGTCCCCTGGGGAAGCGATGGGGAAACGATACTGTTGAGATTGGGAGATTGGGAAGAAAGAGCGCTAACGGCCGAGTCAACATTTGAGGGATGGGAAAGGTGTGACCAGGAATAAATGGGCGGATGAAGAGTGGTGACATAAATTTGCCAAAGATCCGGTTTTTCTAAAATGGAAAAAACAGGTTTTTTTAGATCAAGTTTGGATGATCGGGATAATTTTAGAGAGGGCAGGTTGAAAGAGAGAGGAGAGATATCAAGATTCAATGACAGTTGTCGGGAAAAACGATAAAGAGAGAAAAATAAACTTAAACCAATAGTAAGGGCCAGGCCGAGAATGAGAGTGTGACGTTTTTTTTTGATTTTTTGTTGACTAGAAAAATTGTCTTCCAATTCAAGTTGCTGACCGGTAAGTTGGTTTTCTTTTTTAGAGGAAAGTCGTTTGGGTAGCATATACTTAATTTT
>CAZRAZ010000009.1:0-5073 GCA_964598275.1 uncultured Gammaproteobacteria bacterium
GTGAATTTGGTCAGATTGAGAGAAATAATTGGGCAGGAGATTTTAACTGTGACGGCAGTATGACCTTAGTTGATCGAGAGTTTTGGCGAGTTTTTATATTGAGAGTTTATAGTATGTTGTATGCACACCTCCGGGGACGTACCGCCTACGGTCACCCCGGAGGAGTGCAATGGTTTCGGGGATGTTAAGATTAGTAATGAAAAAGGTGGGGATTTATTTGTTGTTAGCTTTGGCAGTAGTTTTGCCACTAACGGTAAGGTTAGTGCGGGAGACAACTGTAATGGAACAGAAAGCGGTGGGGGTGATTGGTGGTAATAAACAAAAGGCTAAAATGCTGATGTCGATTGGGGCGATAGGGGGAAAGATAGAAACAAGGGTAATTTTGAAAAAGGAAGATGGGCAAGCCTTGGGAGATAAAAAAATAATTTTTACCTATGATGCCGGGTGGAATTATGGCGAGCCGGTGATGACCAATAGCCAGGGAGTGGCGGAGTTTAGTTTGCCGATGACGGAAGATAGCAACAGAACGGGGTTTTGTAATGAAGCGGATTATCAGCTAAACGCTTATTTTCAAGGAGATAATGACTATTTGCCGGTTTATGGCAAATTAGATTTTAAAGCTGGGGGTGAAGCGCTGGGGGCAAGCGAGAAAGAATTCGTGTCAACAATAAAAGAAAAAAGAGTGGAGGCTTTGCCGTTTTCGCCTTGGGGAAGTTCAAACGGAGACGATGGTTTGCTGGCGCCTCATGGTGTGCTTTATTACAAAACGATGGCGGGATTAAATTATAGTTTTTTAAATGAGAGGAGTAAGGTGACGTTGCCGGATGGGCGAGTGGTGGATAAACCTTTGATTTTTGGGATGCTATTTTTTGATAGCGGGGGTGATCAGAGTGGTTATGGCGGAGGGTCTTATGCTACCGCCGGGCATTGTCGGTGGTCGACAGTACCAAAGTATTGTGATCCTGGTTGGCAAGAGGCATATTTGGCAAAAGTGGAAGAGATGGGGGATAATTTGAATGGTAAAATTGATGGAGTAATGGTGTCTTTTGGTTATGACGGGGAGGCTAATTTTGTTAAAAGTGACAAGAAGTGCGAGACTTATCTAAATGAAACCTATGGTTGTAATAATGGTAAGTTTCAGAGTATGTTGAGGAAGGCAATTGCTAAACATGTGGCGGTGTTTCCTGACACGGCGGTGTTTGTGCAAGGGGCGCCAGGCGATCCGAAGGGAGCAGTGGCCGGACGGTGGGGTTATAAGCTGAATAGTTTTACGGCTTCGTCGGGAGAGTGGGGTTACAAGTCGGGTTGGTGGAGTGATTATGAGGCGTGGATTAAGTATCCGGAAATGGTAAAAGCGTTTGAGTCTAAAATCGGAGGCTCGGGACTTTATAGAAGTTACTGGATGATATTAAACATGCTGAATGCCAAGCCGGATTTTATTAGTTTTTTTAAAAATTCAAATGATTTAGGTCACTGGAAGGTGTTTGAAAAATTGGATTGGTTTATGGATTTGTTGTTTGGCACCTTGGGCAAAGAAGCTTCTAGCGCCAATCAGGTGTGGTCAGTTTTAAGAGAAGTGCCGGATGGAGCAAAAAAGAAGGCAGAGATGAATCCTTATAAATGTTCTATCTCCGGTTATTATGGGGATTTTTCGTCGTATCTGTATCGGCGGGAAAATTTGACTAATAATAAAACGGAGGCCTTGGATTATAATAACAATATGTTTAGAGGGACGTATAGAGATGGTGAAAGTAATGATTTTGCTTATGATCAACCGTTTACCAATAGGTCGGGAGAGGGGCCGTTACCTGATCCTATTACATATCAACCAATGAAGGGTTTGATTGCCAAGACGGCCAGGAAAAATGCGCCGGATAATCATTTGATGTCCTTTGATATAGACAATGGATGGCAATATGCCGGTTTACGGCCAAGTGAAAGTTTGAAATATAAGGTGTATGTGATTTATCTTGACAGGGGGACGGATGAATTGATTTTAGAATATAAGGATGGAAGTGGAAATTTGAAAGGCGAGATAGTGTCAAAGACTAATACGGGGCGATGGATAAGAAAGGAGTGGATGTTGACAGATGCTTATTTTGCCGACCAGCTGGAGGGTATGACCGATATCAGAATTAATGACAATAATGATGGTTATGAGGTGATTCATATGATGCAAATTGTGGGAGAGGGTGAGGGAGGGGGAGCAGAGGTGTTGGGTGATGCCAGTGGAGATAGGCAAGTGGATCGAGCGGACTTTTTTATTTGGGTTAGCGAAATGGTGGAGTATAGGTGGGGAAGCGGAGGTGGGGGTCGACGGGCTGATTTTAATAATGATAATGAGGTGAACGTGGCTGATTTTGTTATTTGGAGAAGGGAGGCGGTGAAATGAAAAGGAAAATAAGTTGTCTAATGTTGATTTTGGTGTTTATGGGAGCGAGAAAGGCGGAAGCGGTGGGTGGAGTAGAGGTATATAAAAACTTTAGACAGGGAATTTACGCTTGTTATAGTTCTTTAACCATTAAGTATCGAGGGATTTATAACAGCCATGATTTTTTACGAGGCGGGCAATATAATGTTTATTGGAGTTATTATGAACCGCAGAAGGGAGTGTTTGATTGGAATAAGGCGGGAGCTTTGAAGGCGGAGTTGGATAGCGCCAAGGAAACTAAATTAAAAACATATTTGCAAATAGACGCTTATGGTTGGGATGCTGAAGGAGCTTTGCCAAGATGGTTGGACAATGAAATAGATATGATTGATATTAGCGGCAAAGACGATAAAAAACTACGAATTTTTTGGAATAGGGTGCCAATGCCGTGGGATAGCAAGTATCATCAACGGTTACGAATTTTTTTGACCGGTTTGCGGGATAAGATCCGACAGGAAAATGCAGTAGGATATATTTCTGGGATTGAAATGGGAACTGGGCCGATGGCTCAAACGTCCTTTTCATGGAGTTCGATCCAAAATGAGTTGATTCGTCAGTCGGGGGTAAGCGATGTTAATCAATTTTGTCAGAAATATAATGATGGGGTGAAACAGGTGATTGATATTTATGCCGATATTTTTGAAGATGATGATATACCCTTGGTTTTAATTGGCGGCAGTTGCTATGGAACTGGTATATTTGAAAATTTTAAGAAATATGCCTTTTCAAAATATGGTTTGAGATTGCAGTATAAGATGGCAGGGTTTGGGGGTTGGGGAAATGATACCAGTTGCGGACGGAGACCGGAATTTAAGACTATTTGTTCGCTTAGTTGCCCCGGTCCTTATTTGAAAGCGGGAGATAGTTGTCCGTCGGCTTGGTGTGGGCAGGAATCCGGGACAAACTATGATAAGTGGGGATGTAAGGATTATGCTGGCTTATTTAAGGTGTCGATTGCCGAGGATAATTTGACGACTACTTGTTTATACTCCAATGACTATAAGTCGGCAAATGGGGCAAACCATAGTTTAATAAGAGATTTTGCTGGTAAATTAGGAGCGAAGGTTTCCTATACCGGTGTTTCTGTGCCGGGGAGCGTGGCGGCGGGAGGTGGGGGAAGTGTCAGTATAATTTGGAAGAATGAGGGATCGACCAGTTTGGTGTGGCCGCAGAGGGTTGATAACGGCGACGGGACAGAAAGAGAAAGGTCGACGTCGTATCAGATTTTTTTGGTGTTTGTTGATAGAAATAATCGGACTGACAGCGGTAAATGGTATAGCCAGTATGTGACGCCAGATCCGGGAACAAATAGCTCTTCGTGGAAACAGAAAGGAAATATAGTGACAGCCTTTGACTTGGATGTGCCGGGTCTGCGAGCGAGCAATTATGATGTTTATATCGGTTTGGGGCCGAGTTTGAGTAGTGAGGATATGGCCATTGGCAGAAAGGGTTTTGGATTTGGGCTGTGGAACAGCGGTAATTGGGGAGAGGCGGATGGGATAGAGGGGAATAATATGTATTTGGTAAAAGAGAATGTAGTAGTGACAGGAAATGACAGCCGGGCAAGATTAGCTATTCCTTTTGGCGGACAATTGCCGGTGACAAGTGTAACGCCAGCGGCGACTATCCAGCCGACAGTGACAATTAATCCGACAGCAACAGAGGTGTTGGGAGATGCCAATGGAGATGGGCAAGTGGACAGAGCCGATTTTTTTATCTGGGTTAACGAAATGGTGGAGTATAGGTGGGGAGGTGGAGGCGGCGGCCGACGGGCTGATTTTAATAATGACAATAGAGTGACAGTGCAAGATTTTGTAATTTGGAGAAGAGAAGCGATGAAATGAAGAACAATACGGCCTTTAGTACTGAAAAATATTTGAGAGTACAAAAAGAGGCGGTAGAGGAAAGATTGGCAAAGTTTCCCGGGAGGCTTTATTTAGAGTTTGGAGGAAAATTACTGGATGACTATCACGCGGTCAGGACTTTGCCGGGCTATGAGTCTAATGCCAAATTGAGACTATTAAAAAGTTTGGGGAGGAAATTAGGAATTATATATTGTATTTCGGCAAAACAGCTGTCGGAGGGAAAAATCAGAGGAGATTGGGGGGTGGGGTATGACGAAGCAACGATCAGAATTTTGACCGATTTAAAAAACTTAGGTTTGAGGTTGGAAGGAGTGGCAATCAATCGTTATGAGGGAGAGAAGGAAGCAGATATTTTTGAAAGAAGATTAAGGCAAATGGGGGTAAGGGTGTTTAAAAGAAGAGAAATTAAGGATTATCCAAAAAATTTGGATTTGATATTAAGCAGTAAGGGATATGGGGCTGATGAATATTTGAGGCCAAAAAGTAAATTAGTAGTGGTATGGGGAACAGGTCCGGGAGCGGGCAAGTTGTCGACTTGTTTGGGACAGTTGTATCACGAGGCAAAAAGAGGAATAAATTCGGGATATGCCAAGTTTGAGACTTTTCCGGTGTGGGATTTGTCGGTGGCTCATCCGATAAATTTGGCCTATGAGGCGTCGACGGCTGATTTGGGGGATTATAACCTGGCAGATCCGTTTTGTCAGGATAAAAGGTCGGTTAATTATAATAGGGATGTAGAGGCCTTTCCGATAATTAGAAGAATTTTTGCCAAAATGT
>CAZRAZ010000009.1:5083-10414 GCA_964598275.1 uncultured Gammaproteobacteria bacterium
CCTATGAGGCGTCGACGGCTGATTTGGGGGATTATAATTTGGTGGATCCGTTTTGTAAGAGTGGAAAATCCACGCCGACAGCTTTGCAGTCAGGCGGGCAGGCTCGCCGACAGCCTTGCAGTCTTGGCGGGCAGGCAGTTAATTATAATAGGGACGTAGAGGCCTTTCCGATAATTAGAAGAATTTTTGCCAAAATGTTGCCGAGGGATAATTATGCCAGGAATTATGGTTCGCCAACGGAAATGGGTTTTAATAGATTGTCGGCAGGGATGGTGGATGATAAAAAATTAAGAAAGGCGGCAAAAAGAGAGATCAATTTTTATTTATTCCGTTATAGAGAGGAATTTAAGAGAGGTTTGGTGGAGGAAAAAACTTTGAAAAAAATGGATGAGCTTTTAAAAAAGGCAAAAATAGGGGAGGATTATTTGCCGACAGTGAAAGTGGCCAGGAGGGCGGCTGAAGTTGAGGGGCGAAGGGGAGGAAAAAAGAAAATAAAAATTTATTGTGGAGCGGGGATTGAGCTGGTGGGCGGAAATTTAGTGGGGGGGAAAAATTCAAGTTTGCTGCACGCGGAGGCGGCGATGCTGTTGAATGCTATTAAACAAACAGCAAAGATAGATGATAAATTTGATTTGATTTCGGCTTCGGTAATAAAGCAGATTAACAGATTGAATAAAAAACTGGGAGATGAGTCCTGTTCTTTGGATGCATCGGAGGCGATGATGGCGTTGGCGGTATCGGCCAGAGATAATCCTTTGGCAAAAAAAGCTTTGGAATGTTTGCCGAAACTTAAGGGTTGTTATGTGCATACAACCCACGGGCCGTCGGCGGCGGACAGTCAGCTGTTTAGAAAACTGGGGTTGTGGGTGTCGACGGATGGAAGGGTGGCGTAGGGCGAGGGCGACCACAAGGGTCGCCCCTACGTTAAATTGAATTAAAATTTATTTTAATTCAATCACAGCACCAGCTGTTTCAAGTTTAGCTTTGGCGTCGTTGGCGGCCTCGGTTTTCATGGTGCCAAGGGAGGCCGGAGGAGCGTCAATTAGGTCTTTGGCTTCTTTTAAGCCAAGTTCTGGCTTAAATTCACGGACGGCCTTGATGACGGCAATTTTGTTGGTGCCACCATCGGTGATGACGACTTCAAATTCCGACTTTTCTTCGACGACAGGAGCGGTTTCTCCGGGAACAGCAGCGCCAGCAGCAGCGACAGGCCCCGCCGCTGCGGGGTGGACGTCAAACTTTTCTTCCAAACCTTTGACAAGCTCGGAAAGTTCGAGAACTGATAATTCTGCAACTTGATCTAAAATCTTTTGCAGTTTGGAGCTAAGTGAGGTTGTTTTTTCCTCTTTTTTTGTTTCTTCTGGCATAGTGAAAAATTTTAATTAATAATTTGTGATTTGGTTTATTGGTTATTTATTTTCAGCGATGGCCTTTATGACCAGAGCAAAACGGGTTTGATGGTAGTTTAGAGCTTGACTAAGACGAACAAGAGGATTTTTGAGACCACCGATGAATTGGGCGATTAAGGTTGATTTGCCCGGCAGGGTAAGAAGGGTTTTTAAATCTTCCAAAGAGATGATTTTTTGGTCAAAAAAGCCGTATTTAAAAGAAGTTAATTCACTGCTTTTGTTGACTTTGTCGATTTCTTTTAAGGGGGCGATTTCATCTTCCTGGCAAAAGGCAATGGCGGTGGGCTGGGTTAGCTTTTGGGGTAATTTGATACCTAGTTTTTCCAAGGCCAGGGTGATGAGGGTGTTTTTGACCACTTCTAAATGACCGCCGCTTTTTTTGATATCGGATCGAAGAGTGGCAATTTGGTTGGCGTTTAAACCCTGGTATTGAACAAGGGCGGCGGATTTAGCCGACTTTAAATTTTGAGCAACTTTGTCTACTTGGTCGATTTTGGTTTGATTTGGCATAAAAAAAGCCGTCCAGAGACGGGCTTGTTTAAAAATGGCCTGGGTAGGACTTCCGCAACTTGCATAAAGCTACAGCCTACTGTCTTTGGTCTAGGAGGTAGTATAACAGATAAGTTAAAATTAGGGAATGAGAAGATTGTTATTTTTAGTTTTTACTGTTTTAGCTTTAGTTGGGATTGGCTATGGGGTGTTTTGGTGGCGGTGGGAGGTGAAGAGTCCAAGCGGACAAGGGCAGGCGTCAAAGGTTCGCACATTAGAAAAATACGATTTTGATAGTTTAAGAAAAAGAGGGGGAAAGGTAAGTGAAATAATCATAGGGTGCCCCGATGCCCTGCGGGATACGGGATGCCTTCGGCAGGGTTTACCAGAGGTGGAATTAAGAAGAAAATCGGTCAGAGGCCGACAAGGGATTGATTTTGAAAGCAAACAGTTTTCTTTTGAAAGTGAAGGGAAAAGGATAACGGGGATGATTAATTATCGTTTGGGGAAAAAAAGCCCGGCGGTAGTGATGATTAGAGGTTATGTTGATAAGGAGGGTTATTATAGCGGTTCGGGAACGTGGCGGGTGGCGGATGAATTGGCAAAAATGGGTTTGATAACGGTATCAATTGATTTTTTGGGTTTTGGGGGCAGTGACGGGGAATCTGTTGATATGCTGGAAGCGAGGTTTGAAAAAGTGCCGGCGGTGATGGATTTAATAGCCTCGGTTAAGGCTTTGGATTTTGTGGATGCAGAAAAGATTGGAATTTGGGCACATAGCAATGGGGGGCAGGTTGCTTTGTCGGTGTTGGAGATTTTGGGAGAGAGAATACCAACGGTATTGTGGGCGCCGATGACTAACCCCTTTCCTGAAAGTGTGCTGGAAACGGCCGATGATTTGGATGATGGAGGCAGAGCGGTGAGGTGGGCGATAGAGGAATTTGAAAAAAAATATGACAGCAGGCGTTATGCTTTTGAAAATTATTATGATTGGGTGGAGGCGCCGATTTTGATAAATCAAGGAACGGGAGATTATTGGTGTAAGCTGGATTGGCAGGTGAAAGTAATAGAGGAACTGACAAAGAGGGGTAAACAGGCTAGCTTGCGAGTGTGGCCGGGCGACGATCATAATTTGTCAAAAAATTGGGAAGAGGCGGTGGGGGAGGATATGGTGTTTTTTTCTTTGAATTTTTTTGGTAATTAAATTGCAAGTGGTTTCTGTTTTGGTTTTTTGGCTTTATGGAGCAAGAGATTCAGGTATTGCCGTATGGTGAATAAGTTACGATACATATTCGACATTGGTAAAATAACAAATGATAAGTTGCAAAGAAAATAAGTGGAAGAGAAAATGTTCAGTAGTGCTTTTAGATCATCCCAGGTTAAAAGTGTTGGAGGATGAAGTAATATTGCCTGATGGTAAGCAGATAAAATACCTAAGATTTGGAAAGACACATGATTCAGTAACAATAATTGTTCAAGGGAAGGAGGAGAAAATATTATTGCTTTCAGAATATTCATATCCTCCGAAGAAATGGTTATTTGAATTTCCAGGAGGGTCGGTTAAGAGGTCGGAAGATCACAAGGCTGCCGCCAATCGGGAGTTAGCGGAGGAGGCGAATCTTAAAGCTAATGAATTGCGATTATTGGGTAGATATCTTATTAATAACAGGCGATCTGATGCACTGATGTATGTTTTTTTGGCCACAACTATAGAAAATGCTTTTTTAGAAAAGGATACCGAAGAGGATTTCAATATTTTTTGGTACAGAATAGATGAAATTGACAATATGATAAAAAAGGGAGACATTACAAATTGCCATGTTTTGGCGCCGTGGACGTTGTATAAGTCGGTGGTTAAAATAAAGTAGGTTAGTGGTCGTTCGTTAGAGTCGGAACTTATTTTTTTTAGGAAGCATCTGGTGATTTGATGGTATAATGTTGGGCTAATGAAGATATATTTCTTGGCATCGCCGAGAGTGATAGCGGGAAAGAGGGAGTTTTTTTTGAGGGTTTGTGGTCTTCTGGCAAAAGAGGATAAGATGATTGACGGCCTGGTTAAGCATTTGGCTAAAAGCAAACTGGAGGATTTTTATAAGGCGGATAAAAAGGAGAGAGAAAGCAGATTTCGCAAATGGATGGGGCAGGTGGTAAGGTGTGATGTGTTGGTGGTAGAGGTGTCGGGGCATAGCATGACTTTGGGTTATGTGATTGGCAAGGCTTTGGAATTAAACAAACCGGTGGTGGCTTTGTATCAGAAAGGAGAAGTGTCGTATTTTGTGTCGGGAATTGCCAACTCTAAACTGCAAATGGTGGAATATGACGGAGATTTGGCAGAAGGAGTATTAAGAAAGGCGTTGGGGAAAGCAAAGAAGATGGTGGATGTCAGATTTAATTTTTTTGTCAGTCCGGAAATATTAACTTATTTAGATTGGATTGCTACTAATAAAAAGGTACCACGCTCGGTGTTTTTAAGGGAGTTGATTGAAAAGCAGATGAAGAAGGAGAGGGAGTTTAAGGGGTAGAACGGGGGGAAGGAGGAGAAGGTGTTTCTTCTGGCTTATATTGGGGGCAAGTTTTTCTTCGGCCATCACAAGTGCGACAGTTAACAGTACCATCTGGCGATATTCCTGCACCTGATTCTGTTTGATACCAAAAGCAAGGAGGTGCTGGTTGTTCTGGTGTTATTGTGATCATATGTTGTTTATAACATGTTTTGATTTTTGAAGTCTTGTTTGGTTTTGAGCCAGTAGGGGGATTGGCGACAGAGTTTGGCCGAATCGGAGGGGTTTTGGAGTAGAGATTTAATCAGTTCTTCAAGATAGATTGTATTTTGGGAACCTTTGACAAGTAGGGTAGATTTGGGTGGTAAATTTTTTTGAAGATAATCAGTGGTTTGCCACCAGAAAAGAAATTTTTTGACCTTTGGCCCGAAGTATTTTTTTGTTTGAGGGCCGACAGAAATGATAATATCGGATGTTTTTAAGGCTTTTTGGTAGATTTGACGATGGGAGATAGAGGAGGATTGGCCCAGTTCGCGCATATCACCCAAGATGGCAATGCGGGGAGAAGGAAAGGTGGAAAGAAAATCCAGCATAGCCAGACAGGCAGTAGGAGAAGAGTTGTAGCTTGAGTCTATTATTTGACTGTTTTTTATGCCTTTTAATATAGTCGAGCGACTTGGGGGGAGAGAAAAAAACTGGTTGAGGTTATCGACGGCGGTTTGCTGTTTGATACCAAAATGAGAAGCTATTTGGATAGCGCAGTTGAGATTGTTTTGGTAGATGAAAGGTAGGGGTGTTTTGAGTTTGATGGTTTGATTATTGATAGAGATAATTTTGGCTTGGGTTTTTAGGTATTGGCTGACTAGAGGGTCGACAGTATTGATGAAAGCCAGTCCGGAGGCGGGGAGAGAGTTTATCAGTTTGGCTTTTTG
>CAZRAZ010000009.1:10514-20966 GCA_964598275.1 uncultured Gammaproteobacteria bacterium
AGACCGAGAATGTTTAGGGGAATGCCGGATTCTGAATTGGAGCCGGCGGTAGTTTTGACTTTAAATTTGTTTTTTAGAACAGCCTCGATAGCTGTAACAGTTGAAGTCTTACCGGCAGAACCAGTAACGCCAATGATGACGAGAGGTTGTTTCTTGAGTTTTTGGATTAATTTAATTTTGGCAAGTTGAAGACGAGCAAAGAAACGAAGGTATGAGAGAAAAATAAAAGAGATTGTACTTTTCACTAGGTATATTTTACAATTGTTGAGTGCCAAAGTTAAGAGTAACGGTTTTGATGGGTGGGAGGGGATCTGAAAGAGATATTTCGTTGATTTCGGGTAGGGAGGTAGTGAAAAATTTGGATAGGAAAAAATACGAGGTGGAAGAGTTGGTGTTGAATGATGATTTGGGTTTGCTTTTAAAAATAAAAACGGACGTGGTGTTTATTGCTATTCATGGGAAAGACGGAGAAGATGGATTGATTCAGGGGATGTTGGATTTTTTGAAAATTCCTTATACTGGCAGTGGGCTTTTAGCTTCGGCGGTGGGAATGAACAAAATCATTTTTAAGAGGGCAATTGCTCATTTAAAGGTGGCTATGCCAGAGTGGAGAGTTTATAAAAACGGATTGGAAGTTAATTTTCCTTGTGTGGTTAAGCCCGCTGATCAGGGTTCTAGTGTGGGTGTAAGCGTGGTGAAGGAGATGGCTAATTTTTCTAAAGCGGTAGAATTAGCTGGAAAGTATAGCGGGGAGATAATTGTGGAGGAATATATTAAGGGAACGGAAGTTTCTTGTGGAGTATTGGGTAATGATGATTTAATGGTTTTGCCAGTGATTGAAATACGACCTAAAAACGCCTTTTTTGATTATGAAGCTAAGTATACTGAAGGCAAATGTGAGGAGATAGTTCCGGCACGGCTGGACAAAGAGATGACTAAAAAGGTTCAGAATTTGGCGGTAACGGTATACGAAGAAATCGGATGTAGAGGATTTGGCAGGGTGGATATGATTATTAAAAAAGGGATTGTGTATGTTTTGGAAATCAATACAATCCCAGGGCTAACACCGCAATCGCTTTTACCGAAGGAAGCTAAAGCGGCGGGGATGAGTTATTCGGGGCTGCTGGATAGAATAATCGAGTTGGCGCTGGAGTATCATAGCGTATGAGCCAGGTGGAGAGTTGCGCCAATTATAGACGAGACGGGAGTGGATGTGAGGGGAAAAGTAGATGGTGTGAGAGCTTTGTTATAAGGGTAAAGCGGCCGTATCCTGAAGGTGTGACAAAATTTGTTGAAGCGGTAGAAGAGATCCAGTGTCGGAGTTTCCCGCAACTTAGGTTTGAAACGTCAGAGGTGGCGCCTAGACTGTTGAAATATTTTGAGGCTAAGGTATCTCGATCTTGACTGACGGACCCATGGTGGCGCAAAGAGTCAGTTTTTTGATTTTAAGGGGGTTTATCAGCTTGATTAGGGTTTTCAATGTATTTGGTAGAAAGGATTCCCAAGACGTGGAGAAATAGATTTAGAATCTAAAATCAGGTTGACGATGATTGGTTTTTGTAATAGAATTATTTTGTTAAAATCAATTGGTTTGTTTTATGGAAAAGAATAGCGGACCTGTTGTGCCAGAGGGGTTGGTGACGGCGCGTTTTAGTGGAGATGGACTGCCAGTGTTTTACTATCCGGGGGAAAGACCTTTACTGCTTCCTGAAAATATTCCCGTGGAAGCATTAATAAAAGTAGAGTGGCCGGGACGAGATAGGGGCTTTGCTCTTTTTAGAGTTAAAAAACCTCCGGAAGGCAATACGGGTGTTTTTATTCATGCTCTTGAATCGGAAGAGGCGGAAAGAGTGATAGAAAGTGGCCAAGACCTTTTAGCCTATGAGATTAAGATTGCTGAGGGAGCTAAGAAGCCTGTTTGATTGATGTTTTGCTTTTTATTTGACTTAAGCAATTTGGATCCCGCAGTGGCGGGATTTTTTGAATATTGAAATTTATTTAAGGATCTCAACTTTGACAGAGGGACCCATGGTGGCACAAAGAGTCAGTTTTTTGATTTTAAGGGGGTTGATGAGCTTGATTAAGGCTTCAAGGTTGGCCTGGATTTCTTTGACGGGTTGAGAAACTTGGCCGACAATTTGATGAACAAGGGTGCCTTTTTTCTCGGTTTGAATGAGAGTGGCGGCGGTAGCCAGTTTTTTTAAGGCCTCTTC
Source organism: uncultured Gammaproteobacteria bacterium (assembly GCA_964598275.1). Taxonomy (GTDB): domain Bacteria; phylum Patescibacteriota; class Microgenomatia; order UBA12405; family UBA12405; genus JAHIEZ01. The sequence continues at coordinate 12,728 of CAZRAZ010000009.1, forward strand.
GGGTTTATCGGTGAGGGTGCCGTTTTTGGGATTGGGCATCAGGCCTTTTGGTCCCAAAACCCGGGCCAGGGGCATAAGTTTTGGCATGATTTGGGGGGTAGCAATTAAGATATCAAAATCAAGTTTGCCATCTTGGATGTCTTTGATGATTGAATCATTGGCAATGACGGCTTTTTTGGTTTTGGTTTTAAGATAGGGGAAGGTGATTTGGCCTATTTTGCCCGGTTCAAGGTCGGTGTTAACATGAGCTTCGATTTTACCGTCGAACCGGGAAAGCGAGGTTTCTTGTACTAATTTGATAGCTTTATCGAGGGGATAGAAGTGAGTGGGATCGATTTTGGCTTTGGCTTTTTTGTAAGCCTTGGAGCGGGATTTGATGGTTTTGGTTGATTTTGTTTGCTTGGTGTCAGTTTTCGTCTCGACTGTTTTGACTTCGGTATCGGTTTTTTTGACCTCGACTTTGATTTCTTCTGCTACTTTTTTGACTTTTTCTTTGAGTGGTTTATTTGTTTTTCTTTTGGCCATAGTTTTATTTAACTTGAATACCCATGGAACGGGCGGTGCCGATAACGGTCTTTTTGGCGGCATCAAGGTTGCTGGTATTTAGATCTGCCATTTTGTCGGTGGCGATTTTGGTAACTTGAGCATCAGTGAGTTTGCCAGCAGATTCGCGGCTGGGGTTTTGGGAAGCCTTTTGTAAATTTAAAGCTTTTTTGATCATGTCGGTAACCGGAGGTTTTTTGACGATAAAGGTAAAAGAGCGGTCTTCGTAGATGGTGATAACAGAGGGAATAAGAGAGCCTTTTTGATCCTGGGTTTTAGCATTAAATTCCTTGCAGAATTCCATGATTTGGATACCATGAGGGCCAAGAGCAGTACCGACGGGAGGAGCGGGATTGGCGGTACCGGCGGGAATGGTTAGTTTGACAATAGCGGTGATTTTTTTGGGCATATTAAAAATTTTTTAACAAAAATTTAAAATTCCAAATTGCAAATAACAAATTACAAACAATACCCAATTTTTCAAGTTCCAATATCCAAATTGTTTGTAGGATTGGTTTTTGGAATTTGAGATTTGTTTGGTCATTGGAACTTGGAATTTGGTAATTGAGCTTAAAGCTCCTTGGTAACTTGTAAAAAGTCAAGTTCGACAGGGGTTTCCCGCTCGAAAAAGGAGACAAGAACTTTAAGCTTGCCTTTGCTTTTGTCGATTTGGTCAATAGTGCCAATAAAGTCAGCAAAGGGTCCGTTGGTGATTTTGATGACGTCGCCGATAGAAAAGGGAGCTTGGTATTGTGGCTTATCTTCTTCTGTGGTTTTTAAGATTTTATCGACTTCTTCTTGAGAAATAGGCGAGGGTTTGTTTTCGATACCAATAAAACCGGTGACACCCTGGGTGGTGCGAACGGTAATCCAGGAATTGTCGGTTAGTTCCATCTGAATAAGAACATAGCCGGGGAAGGTTTTTTCTTGAGTTTTGACTTTTTTGCCTCTTCTGATGACCATTTTACTCTGAATGGGGACAATGGCCTGAAAAATTTTGTCGGCCAGGCCCATGGTTTTGATACGAGTAATCAAAGCATTGATTACTTTATATTCGTGGCCAGAGTAGGTGTTGATGACATACCAGGCGGCGTTAAGTCCGGGTTTTTTATCGGAAAGACTGAAAAGAAACTGTTTTTGCTGTTTCCCTTTTGCCTTTTTTGTTTTGGTTTTGCTAGGCATAGTTTAATTGCTTAGATTGACGACATTCGGTTTCCATAGTTTGCCCAAGAGACCGAATGAAGTTGTAAACAGATAGTCAAAACCGCCTAAGATGAGGGAGATGACAATCGAGATTGATATTACCACAAAAGTAAGCTGGATTAAAGCATCTTTGGTGGGCCAAGTAATAGACCTAAATTGTTCTTGAACTTCTTTTAAGAATTTTATTAATGCAGACATAGGGGTATTATACCTGTTTAATTTCTGATTTTTAATTTCTAATTCCTGCCTGCCGGCAGGCAGGTCTAAATAAAAAAAACGGACAGATGTTGTTTTTGGTCGAGTTTTGTTTTGGTACGTGTTATATTTGTTTAGTATGAGAGATAGAGGAGAAGGTGCCTTAGTTGTGGAAAGACAAGGGCCAGATAAGGGTGAGATGATTGGGGTGAACGATATGGGTGTTTATTCGATTCAAGGTAAGAGAGAATATCAGGAAGATAGATTTTGGTTGAAAAATTCAGGTAGGAGACGGTGTGCAGTGGCGGCGGTTTTTGACGGTAATGGTGGTTTTGAGATGGCTGATTTTGCCTGCAGGAAGACAGTAGAAAATCTTGATTGGTTGCGAGGAAAAAGGGATAGAAAACGAGCTTTTGAGGAACTTTTTAACTGGATGGATTCTAATTCTCCAAGTGATGAAGCTGGGACGACGGCGACAGTGTGTCTGATAGAGGCTGGCAAATTGACAGTGGCTAGTGTAGGTGACTCTCCGGCTTTTTTGGTGGAGATAGACAAGAAGGGGGGATTGACAACCTGTAAACTTACAAGGGATCATCATCCTGATGATCCGATAGAGAGAAAGAGGATAGAGAATAAAGGTGGTTATGTTATAGAAGGAAGAACACCAAGGGTGGTGACCCGAACCAATAGTCGATTAGCATTGTCGAGGTGTTTGGGTATTGCCGATGGTCTTGACGGAAAAATTTCTTGCCGGCCGGATGTGGTGGAGATAAATTTGTCAAGACTGAGAGGTCAGGTTTTTTTGGTGGTGGCCAGCGATGGGGCATCTACTCCTTATAGTGATGTGAGTGAAATTGGAAAAGTGGTAGCGGGAAGTGTCGATAGCGTCGGAAGAGTGGTGGCGGATTTGGCGGCTGAAAATTTAGTTAATTTTGCTGTTAATCGACATGTGACCGGTGATAATGCGACGGCGATTGTGGTAAGACTTAACTAGGATGGTTGTTTAGGTTGAAGGCTTGATGTTGAAAGAATTTGACTACATTTGTGATAGTAATTTCTAGTTGACAGACACTGGGGGTGGTGTTTATGATTAATCTTACTCCCTACGAATAGTGTTTAATTATAAATTAAAAAAATGACCTAATGTTGTGCCCTTATTGTGGTTTTGATGAGTCAAACGTACTTGAGTCGCGGGATGCCAAGAATGGCAAGGCAACCAGGCGTCGACGGGAATGTTTGAAGTGCGGCAAGCGGTTTACCACCTATGAGGAAGTGGGTAATGTGGAATTGAAGGTGATTAAAAAGGATGGCAGAAAGGAAGATTATAATAGGGCAAAACTGGAGAGGTGTTTTGAAAAAGCTTGCTGGAAACTGACGGAAGAGGAAAGATCAAAGCTGATTGATGAAATTGAAATGAAACTTTTAAATTGGAAAAGCGTGGAAATACCAAGCAGGGAGATTGGTTTGATGGTGATGAATAAACTTAAGGATGTCGATCCGGTGGCTTATTTTCGCTTTGCCACCGTTTATTTGGACGTAGACTCGGTGGATGAGTTAAAAAAGATATTAATTAATTTAGGGGAAGATGGCAAAAAGAAAATCGCTGATAAAAAGAATTAAAAAAAGAGACGGGCGGGTGGTGGCTTTTTCGCAGGCCAAGATTACCCGGGCAATTATGGGGGCGTTTAAGGCGGCGGGAGGGGGAGACAAAGCAGCGGCGGAGAAGTTGTCGGATGTGGTGGTGGCCGAGTTGGAGAAAAGGTTTAATGGAACTATAGTGCCGGAGGTGGAGCAGGTGCAGGATTTGATTGAAACGGAAATGGAAAAGAGGGGAATGGAGGATGCTCTAAGAGCCTTTACTTTGTATCGGGAGTTACATCGAAAGTTGCGGGGGGTGAGCAGTTTGGTGGACAGCGATGAGTTGATTGAAAAATATTTGAACAGGTCGGACTGGCGGGTGAAGGAAAATGCCAATATGACTTATTCTTTACAAGGATTAAATAATCATGTGTCATCGATTATTACAGCTAATTATTGGATGAATAAGATTTATAGTAGGGAGATAAGAAAAGCCCATCGAACCGGAGATTTGCATATTCATGATTTGGCTTCTTTGTCGGTTTATTGTACCGGTTGGGATTTTCGGGATTTTTTGATTAGGGGCTTTGGTGGAGTGATGGGGAAGGTAAACAGCAAACCGCCCAAACATTTGGGTAGCGCTTTGGGACAATTGGTGAACTTCTTTTACACTTTACAAGGAGAGGTGGCGGGAGCGGTGGCCATGGCAAATTTTGATACTTATTTGGCGCCCTTTATTAGACACGACAAACTAAGTTATAAGGAGGTTAGACAGTTGATGCAGGAGTTTTTGTTTAATATGAATGTGCCAACACGGGTCGGATTTCAGTGTTTTTCGGAGGATACAGAAATTTTAGGAGTTGATGGTTGGAAGAGATATGACGAAGTTAAGGTGGGTGACAGCATCAAGACCTTTAATGTAGAGACGGGGGAAATTGAAGAGAAAAAAGTAAAGAAAGTGTTTGTCAGAAAATATAAGGGAACGATGTATCGGCTTAAAAATAGGATCCAAGATCAACTTATTTCACCAAAACATAGGGTGGTAAGAAAGAAATTTAGAGGAAGTTTTGTCTTGGAACCGATTGAAAAGGTGCTTGAACTGAAATCGCCTTTTATTGTGCCGATTTCCGGAACCAATAAACAAAAAGACATTAAAATTAGTGACGAACAAATAAAACTGATGGTTTGGATAATCGGTGAAGGTAGTGTGGAAAGGCCAGGAAAGAGCAGGTGTTGTTATCGAGTTAGTATTTATCAATCAAAGATAGTCAATCCGAATTATTATAAAGAGATAAAAACTTTGTTGAAGAACTTTAATTTAGAGTTTTCTGAATACGAGCAACAAGGTTTGGGAAAGCCGGTGCAGAGAATGAGACTTAATGCTGAATCTTCAAGAAAAGTACACGGATGGTTTTCCAAAAGAAATGTTAAGTTTGTGCCTGAAATTTTGTTAAACATGAGCCAGAGGCAATCAAGATTATTTTTGGAGACTTTTATTAAGGCAGAAGGGTTTGAAAAAAATAAAATAGCCTGTTCTAATTATCAGACAGTAGATGATTTACAAATGATTGCCAGTAACGCGGGTTATGGATCGACAGTATTGGTCAGGGAGCCAACGATTGGAACAAAACCGGTTTATGTGGTTAGGCTGATTTGCCATCAGGATACTTATATTGAGAAAGTCGAAAAAGTTGATTATGAGGGAGTGATTTGGTGTCCCAACACTGAAAATGAAACAGTGATTGCCAGAAGAAAAGGGAAAGTGTTTATATCGGGCAATACCCCATTTACAAACATCTCGATGGATTTGGTGCCAACTAAGACAGTGGGGGAGGAGGCGGTGATTATTGGCGGTAAAGCGATTGATGCCAAGTATAAGGATTATCAAAAAGAGATGGATTTGATAAACAGGGTGTTTGCTGAAGTGATGATGGAGGGGGATGCGCAAGGGCGGGTGTTTACTTTTCCGATTCCGACATATTCGATTACCAAAGGTTTTGATTGGGATAATAAAAACCTGGTGCCGATATGGGAAATGACGAGGAAGTATGGAGTACCTTATTTTTCTAATTTCATTAATTCGGATATGGATCCGGAGGATGCCAGAAGTATGTGCTGCCGACTTAGGCTTTCGAACACGGTTTTGCGCAAGCGGGGGGGGTTGTTTGCGGCCAATCCGTTGACGGGATCAATCGGAGTGGTAACTATTAATTTACCCCGAATTGGTTATGAAGCGGCACAAAGCCGGAAGAGTTTGGAGGGGGCTAAGGACAGATTTTTTGCCATTTTGGGTGAAAGGATGGACTTGGCCAAAGAATCCTTGGTGATTAAGCGGGCCGAGTTGGAAGCATTAACGGAAAGAAATTTGTATCCTTATTGTTCTTTTTACTTATCGGATGTTTATAAAAGAAATAAGGTTTATTGGCGAAATCACTTTAATACGATTGGTATTAACGGCATGAATGAGGCTTTGATAAATTTGATGGGCAAGACGATTGCAGAGCCCGAAGGCAAGAATTTTGCTTTGGAGGTGATGGATTACATGAGAGATAAGATTTTGATTTATCAAAAGGAACTAGGGGAGATGTTTAATTTGGAGGCGACACCGGCAGAAGGAACAGCATATCGTTTTGCTAAATTAGATAAAGAAAAATATCCTGATATAAAAACGGCCGGTGAAAGGGTGCCTTTTTATACTAACTCGACCCATTTGGCGGTGAATGCTACTGATGATTTGTTTGAGGCTTTGGATCATCAAGACGAATTGCAATGTAAATATACCGGAGGGACGGTGTTGCATGGATTTTTGGGAGAGAGTTTGCCAACGGCGGAGATGACTAAAAAATTGGTCAGAAAAGTAGCGGAAAATTATAAACTGCCTTATTTTTCGGTGACACCAACTTTTTCAATTTGTCCCAAGCATGGTTATTTAAAGGGCGAATGGGAGTACTGTCCGAAATGTGACAAAGAAATAGGATGGAAAAAATAGTTATAAATTTATAGAAGAAAAATATGACAAAAAAGAAAGTGTCAAACAGTGATAGAAGTAAGTGCGAGGTGTTCTCGCGGATTGTGGGCTATATGCGACCGGTTGCCCAGTGGAATGACGGCAAGGCAGAAGAGTTTAGGATGAGAACGGAATACAAAATATAAAGGTTAGGGCGACCACAAGGGTTGCCCATACATAAAAATGAAGATCGGGGGTTTACAGAAAACCAGTGTAATTGATTTTCCGGGCAGGTTGGCCTGCACGGTGTTTACGGTGGGGTGCAATTTTGCCTGCCCGTTTTGTCACAATAAGAGTTTGGTGGATGGGAAAGGGATAGAATTGATTGATGAAAACTATTTTTTTGAATTTTTAAAAAAAAGAAAAAATATTTTGGAGGGAGTGTGTATTACCGGTGGGGAGCCGACTTTGCAGATAGAATTAGCTGATTTTTGCAGAAAAATAAAGGCTATGGGTTTGGCGGTAAAGCTGGATACTAATGGTAGTAGACCAGAGGTGCTAGGAAAATTGATGCCGTTGGTGGATATGGTAGCGATGGATGTAAAGTCTTGTTGGGAAGATTATGAGAGAACTACAGGGGTAAAAATAAATTTGATAAACGTAAAAAAGAGTATCAAGTTGATATGGGAATCGGGAGTTGAATATGAATTTCGGACGACGGCGGTGCCGGGGATGCATAATAGGGATAGTTTGATACAGTTGGCAGAAGAATTAAAAGAACTGGGAGGTAAGGAGGTGGTGTTGGTGTTGCAAAAATTTAGAGCCAGTGAAAATTGTTTGGACAAAAGATATAGGAAGATGAAAAGTTTTTCGGATGAAGAAATGGAAGGGTTTTTGAAAGGGGTAAGAGCGGTGTTGCCAAAAACGACGTTGAAGGTATAATGAAGACAAGGAAAGTGAGGTAGAAACGACCAAAGTTACACGGTAATTTTTGGGATTTTGAAGAGTTGAAGTTTGGGGATATTTTTGAAGTGTTTTTGATTAAGAGTAAACAGGGGGCAACGGTAACAAATGGCGGTGGCGGCCAAAGTGGTATCAGCAAAGGCAATGGGATTTTTAAGATCCCGGTTAATGGTTCCGGCATTTTTGGCAATTTGATAGTCGTATGGCAAAATTTCAAACGAATTTATCAGGGAAAGAAGAATGTTGGTATTTTTAGTTTTTTTGGTACTTTGACCGGTAAAAAGTTCTTGAATGGAAATAAGAGAAAGGGCGATATCGGGGTCTGTTTTTTTGAGTTGTTGCAAGAGACTGATTTTCTGATGTTGACGAAGATGGTCGATTATGATGTTGGTGTCGATGATTACCATATTTGTTGGCGGTTTTTCTGTGATGATTTGAGTTCCAGTTTTCTGCTTTTTGATTGTTTTTTTTGCCAATCTGGCCAATTTTCTTTAGACCAGGCGCCTTTGGTTTTGATAAGAATATCGGAAAAGATATCAGATTTATTTTTTTTGATTTTGAGGGAGAAATCTTGGAGAGGTTGGATAAAAATACCCTGATTTTGAGGAACAATATTGACCGGAGTGGTGGAATCAATGCCAAGCAGGTCCCGATATTTTTTGGGAATGACGATTTGACCTTTGGTATTGGGAGTGGAAATGGTACCTAAATTCATACTAGTAACATTTTATTACTTTTTTGGAGAGTTGTCAAGAAAATGTACAGGCTACCCACATTTGAGACTCAGGGTGTCTTTTAAGTAAATAATTA
>CAZRAZ010000010.1:0-20901 GCA_964598275.1 uncultured Gammaproteobacteria bacterium
AGAAAAAAACAGATAGTGAAAAATTACTATTCGGGTCGGTATAAAAAATTTAGCGAAATGACCGATCTGCCCAAATTATTAAGAGAAAAACTGGACGAAAAGATGGCGCTGTTGGCGGGAGAGGAAATAAAGATTTTGGATGACGGAGATAATCAAAAAGCAGTGTTGAAAATGAAAGACGGAGAAAAAATCGAAACTGTTTTAATGGATTATGGAGATTGGCTATCGGCGTGCCTGTCTACCCAGGTGGGTTGCACTATGGGCTGCAAATTTTGCGCTACCGGCAAAATGGGACTGAAAAGAAATTTAGAAAGTGAGGAAATAGTGGACCAGGCGCTGTATTGGAATAATAAATTGTGGCCAAAATATGTGGGAAGATTGGTGTTTATGGGGATGGGTGAACCCTTTGCCAATTGGGAAAATGTGTGGAGGGCGATTGTGATAATTCACGACGAACTTAACATCGGCTGGCGAAAAATAAGCATTTCAACGGTGGGATTACTGGAAAAAATTTATGAGTTTATTGATCTAAAAAGCCAGATCAATCTAGCCATATCATTACACGCGATGAGCCAGGAGATAAGAGAATATTTGATACCGGCGGCAAAAAATAATCCGATTGGCGATTTGAAAAAGGCTTGCTGGGATTATACCGATAAAACAAGACGGCAATTGTTTTTTGAATATGCCTTAATTGACGGCGTAAATGATGACATACGGGAAGCAAAAAAATTGGCTGAATTTATCAAAAGTAACCATTTGTTTTTTTTGAACATAATTAAACTAAATCCGACGGAAGGTGGATTGCCGGCTAGTAGAGGGGAAAGAGAAAGGGCGTTTTTGGCGGAACTTGACAGACAGGGTTTAGATTATTCGGTGAGAAAATCTTTTGGTTTAAAAATAAAGGCAGGTTGCGGACAACTGGCGATAGAATAAAAATTAAATTTTGCCGGTGGCAAAGATTAGACAGCTGGCAGTGCCGTTAACACCGATGCCAACATAGGCCCAGCGATTATCCTTTTGGTTTTGATCATGAGGCTCATCCCCAGCGTAAATCCATTCGATAAGGTGAACGCCGTTTAGACGGTAGCCATAGCTGGCGTTTTCACCCAAAGCGGTAAAACCAAGTTGGTCAAAACCGTTGTCGTTGGTAAGATAGTTATTAAAACCTTGATGGCTGTCCAGACCTTTGTTGGCAACAAAAAATTTGGCCCGACTTTGGGCATAATCGGCCAGTTTTGTGTTCCAGGTTAGAACCGAGGATCCGTAAGTACGTCGGTATTCGTTTAGGGCTTGGAAAATATCTTGAGGGGTAGCCATTTGAGGATCCGGCTTGATTTTCATGGTCCAGGTATGCTCCCCTGTTTGCTCGGCCACACCCCAGGGAGAGCCGTCGTCAGTTGGTAAGGGCAATGGACGGTTTGGAACAGAAGTGGAGATTGGGATGAGAGTTGGCAATAGTGTTGGAGCAGGACTAATTTGAGAGATGGATGGAACCGGAGATGATGGAATTTTAACTAATGGAGAAATATTTTTGCTAGTGGCAAGAAGACTTAAAAAAATGGCGGTAAAAAAAGAAAGAATTTTTTTGATCACTTCTTAAAGTATAAAGGTTTTGGTTTTTGAAGACCAGAAAATTTGGAAAATCCCGAGGTGTCTAGCTATATCACTCCGGAGGTGTGTTGGGGAGGTGTGTTGGACTTTAAGGAGAAAACACTTTGTCGTAGCAGTTGACGGCTTTGGAAAAGCCAGCATCTTGGGCTTCGGTTTCACGGCAAAACCATTGGTCGCCTTGGTCGAGCTCCAGAATAACATTGCTGTAGTTGCCGCAACCGGGGAAAAAATAGGTCTTTTGACCTTCTCGGACATTGCCTTTGATAATGCAGTCGGGATTGTCGGGATTGGTTTGTTGGAGACAGAGGGAACTATAGACACCCAAGTTTTGGTCGCGAGCATGAGCGGAGGCCAATTTGAGACGGTCATTTTGGCTAGAATAGGCGCTAGTGAAACGGCCCCAGCCGGAAGATAACATTTGTTCATTGACGAGGGTATCTCCCCGATAAACTAAAGAAATACGACGGCCAAATTTGTCAGTGCTGTCGCCCACCAGAGAGACAGATTGACCGTAGAGCAGAGACTCGAGTTTTGATTTGGCTTCGAGGTAACCACAGAAGCCTTCTTCGGGAGCGTCGACATTTTGCAGTCTGATTTGTTGTTTGGTGGTTAAAACAAAGGTATCACCGTCAATGATGCGCTCGACTTGAAAAAGCGAAGTTTGAGTCGAGGGTTTTTCTTTTATTTTTTGGGCCAAAAGGAGAAAATTTAAGGCCAAAGACAGGGCAATCATAATCTTGGCGATTTTAGTCATCTGTCAAAAGATAACATGATTGAGGCGGCTCCTGTTGAGATTGCCTCCCTTTCGATTATTCAGGATCGCAATGACGAGGAGTGAATTAGTTGCATATTTTTACTTATCTTGTGATAGAATCACGAATGGCATATTTTAATCAAAATAATCGACAGGATGACCGCGGAAGTTATGGAGGCGGAGGCAGAAGAGGTTTTGGAGATCGGGGCGGAGCGAGAGAAGACAGAAGAATGTATCCGGCCGTGTGTGATAAGTGCGGACGGGAGTGTGAAGTGCCTTTTATGCCTGATGGCAGTAAACCAATATATTGTTCTAATTGTTTTGAGAAAAAACAAAGTGACTTTGGCCAGGGCCGAGATAGTTATGGAGGCAGAAGACAGTTTGGTGATAGAAGCGGCGGACAAAGTCCAAACTTAAACGGCGAAGTGTTGGCGTCGATCAATTCGAAATTGGCACAGATTTTAGAATTGATGAGAAGCGGCGACAAAGGCGGTCCCAGTCAGGAAAAAGTGGAAACAAAAGTGGAAAAGAAAGTGAAGAAAACGGGAGTAAAGAAAAATAAAAAGGATAAATAGGGAAAGATTGATAGTGATGTGTTATACTAACCAGATTTAGTTTAGGCGAGAAAATCAGGTTTGCCCGACGAAGTATCTTTTGATATTTATTATATTTGGGCATATTGCCTCGCAGTAGCGAGGGTTGCCAAATTTATAATAAGTATGTACAACAACAGATATTCGGGTGGTTTCCGAAATTTCAATCAACAACTGAACCGTGGTCGTTTTAATAACCACAATAACAACAGGCGGCGGGGCTTTAGCAAAAGCAAGATCGACAGGTCTCTTTATATAAAGAGGGCGGAAGAGTTTGTCAGCATTGAAGAAACAGTAACAAATAATTCTTTTGCTGATTTTAATTTAAGGCCGGAATTAGTGAAAAATATCAAGGCTAAGGGTTATATAAAACCAACCCGAATCCAGGATGAAACCATCCCTTATATTGTGAACGGACGTGACGTTTTGGGAATTGCCAATACGGGCACCGGAAAAACGGCGGCCTTTGTGTTGCCCTTGATCGATAAAGTTTTACATAATCCCAAGGAAAGGATAATTATTCTGGCGCCGACTCGGGAATTGGCCGAGCAAATTATGGAAGAAGTGCGATCGTTTAGCTGGGGGCTTAAAGTTTACGTGGCTTTGGTGATTGGCGGGGCCAGCATGCGGCAACAGGCGGAAAAAATCAGAAGAGGACCTCATTTTATTATCGGCACTCCGGGCAGAATTAAGGATCTGGGCAAAAGAAGGGTGATTGATTTTGGAAATTTGAAGACGGTGGTGTTGGATGAAGTTGATCGAATGTTGGATATGGGTTTTATTGAAGATATAAAATCAATCGTGGATCAGATACCAAAAAGCCGACAAACTTTGTTTTTCTCGGCGACGATAGACAAAAAAATACAACCTCTAATAGACAGTTTCTTAAATAATCCAATTAAAGTATCGATTGAGTCGGCAAAGGCGTCAACACATGTAGAACAGGCTATTGTCAGAGTGGCAAGATATGAGAAAGAAGCAAAACTGCATGAATTGGTCAGCTGTCCTGATTTTAAAAAAGTGCTGGTGTTTGGAGCAACCAGACGAATTGTAGAAAAATTATCAATGGGTCTGGGACAAAAAGGATTTAGGGCCCAGGGACTGCATGGAGGCAAGCAACAAAACCAAAGACAGAGAATTATGCGTGATTTTAGAGAAAATAGAGTAAATATCCTGGTGGCAACAGATGTGGCGGCCAGAGGTTTGGACGTTGTTGATATTACGCATGTAATCAATTTTGATGAACCAAATAATTACCAGGATTATATTCACCGAATCGGCAGAACCGGCCGGGTAAATAATAAGGGATATGCTTTGACTTTTGTAGAGTAAAAACCAGAAAGTAAAGTTTTTTAGTTCGTTTGGATGTTGGCCGTAAAAGAGGGAGTGGTGATAACAGGGTTGTAAGCTAATAAGGTCGGTTGGTTGCCGGGGCTTTGAGTTTTAACACGAACGGATAACTCTTTGATGATTAGTCTGATGAGTTTTTTGGCTTCGATTTTATTTTTTTTGAGGGAGACATTCCAGTCGAGACCGGGGCCGGTATTGCCTTCTAAAAGATAAGAGTTACCATAGTTACTAATAATAAAATCGAGGGTAAAAAGAGAATGTTTTTTGTTTAAAATTTTGGCAATTAAATTTGCCTTGGCTACCAGTGTTGGAGGAATTTCGTTTAAAGACAGATAAGTTAACAGGCCACCTTGGTGCTCGTTGCAACGAAATTCGCCGGACTTGGCCACCCGGATATAAGATTGAACAATTTTGCCCTTAAGGTAGATTAGACGAATGTCGGTGAGGGCAGGACGATGGTGATAACTAAAGCCTTGATCGAATTTGATAAAGGGCTGAATAATATAGGAAACGGTGGTATTTTGACGGATAATGGATAACATCCGGTCGAACTGGCCGGTTTTAAACTTATAAACACGCCGACCACCGGCGCCAAAGCGATCTTTCATGATGATATCGGAGCTAAAATCTTTTGGGGTAGGATGATGATGAATTAACTTGGCCAGAATTTTGCAAGCGTTTTTGACATTTTTTAGATCGTTTTTGGCCAAAGAGATGGTTGGAATGGCATATTGAGATAATTTGTCGTAAGTTTTTTGTTTGTCAAAAAATAATTTAAACAGATCGGGATCGTTGAATGGTTTGATATTTCGGGAAGAAAATAATAGCTGACGACGGGATTTGCCTTTTTTCCCGGTGGGAGAAAATTTGTCAAAAATTAAGGTGGAAAAACAGGAGGAGTTAACCTTGAGCCATTGTTTGCGTTTAAATTGCCAAAAGCTACGACAACGCCCTGCTCCGACAATGTCTGCCGAAGTGGTAAAGGCGGCCGTTAAATTCGATTTGTGGCAGATTTCTAAAAAGTAGCCATAAACGGCATTATAGATTTGGTTTGGAGAGGCGGGAAGAAAGGGAGTTTTGTTTTCTACCGAGATATCAGAAGCGCTGGAGGCCAGGGCTTGGTTGTAGACGATAAGAACATCAAGGCAGACCGGTTTATTCATAAATTTAAGAGAGAAATTATGACTGAAGGACAAGAATCAAAAGATGAGAGCAAAGGTTTCTTTATTTAAGTCAGTATTTGTATTATATCTTATTTTATAGCCAGAAACTACGGGCAGAAAAAATAGACATTAAGCGAATCGGTTTGGGAAAGCGAAAGAAACAAAGAAATTCTTTGGTCCACAATATCCGAAAATGGTCATAATTTCGGACAATTGACCGGGTAATTTATTTAGAATACCCAGAATTTACGGCAAAAGAAGTCAATAGAATTTTGAAGCTATATCAATAAAAAGTATTTTAATGGAACTTTAACTACTTTTCCTTCTTTGACTAAATCAGAACTAGAGACAACAAGTCCATAGCTGCCCTGTATTTTTTCGAGGGTTGCTGCGGCTTGGTCTATTTCCTTCTTCCCATGTCCAATTTCAATGGGAATCCTTCTCTCTGGAAAAGCCAGGATAAAATCTGCTCCACCTTTGGCACTATCATAAAAAGTAGGCGAAGCCAATTTTTGACTAAACTCTCGATATAAAGACAAGGCGATAATATCTTCAAGATACCAGCCTTTGTGGTTAGTAAAAGCACTTTCTCCTTCAACTACAGTCAAAAGAGTGTGTCTGACGGCTGGAGTCATAAAGTGATATTTTGATGGCTTACGCACCTTTTTGTAAGTCGAGCCATAAGGGTAAACACGAATCAACATCTCGGCTTTTTCTAAAGTTTCTAAAACATTGATAAGTGTAACTATAGAAATACCCTTCAGGATTTGGGATAAATTGGTAATACTTACCTCACTGCTTCCGGCAACCAACAGGAGAATGTTTTTAATGGCAGCTAATGTTGCCGTGTCGAATTTACCCAGTTCTGGTAAGTCTCTCTCAACAACCCTGTCTATTTGTTGATTAGTTAGAGTGTGAATCCGCTGTTCATCTTTTATAGTTAATGCATACGGCATTGTCCCAAATCTTAAGTATCTATCAATTTCCAAGCTATCTATACCAAACCAGTATTTATTTACCGGAGCATTTAAATCCGTAAGACGAGAAAAACATTCATCGGCGCTACTACTGTAAAAAAGAGCATTTTTAATTGTCTCTTTTAACCCTTTTACAGGAAACTTAATCGTGACGGCTTTATCTTTGACAGATTCATATTTGGTTTTAAGCAACATAAATTCGGTAAAGTTCATTGGATATAATTTCTCGAAAACCACTCTTCTGGCAAGATCGGTAGTTGATTGAAGCGATAAAGCCGAGGAACCTGTGCAAACTATAAAAATTCTTTTTGAACGATCATAAATTGATTTTAAGACTGCTGTCCATTTTTTGTCGAAGTGAATCTCATCAATAAAAATAAACAGGTTGTGATCAAGTTTTTCAAAAGCAACACCTAAGACCTTTTGGTATTCCTCAAAAACAGAGTATAAATCAGCTCCCAGTTCATTAACGACCTGGTCGGCTGAAATATAAAGCATATCCTTGGAATAACGGGGATAAAACTCAAGGAAGAGTTGAGCCAGCAGGGTTGTTTTACCCACGCCCCGCAAACCTGGAATACTTACCATTCTCACTTCCTTCTCCCCATTAATAAAGTCGTTGATTAATTTTTTAACCCGAATAAACATGTTTCTAGTGAGATACTTATTACCTTGTTCGTCTTGGGTATAGGTTTTCAACAAGGATGGCGCACGGCTAAGCTGATTCTGGAGATATTGATTAACCTGCCTGCCGGCAGGCATGGCTTGTAAATTGTTCATAATTTGTATACTACTCAACTTTTACACGAACATCAGATTCTATTATAGTTAAGTGTAACAGAGATGTCAAGCGGTCGTTTTTCAGGCTAAGAATCAGTTCTTTTCTGTTTATCATCCCATCCACTACTCTCGCCAGAACTTCGCGGGGTGGAACGATCCTCCAGAGACGGACGGGTTTTAGAACTTTTAATTATTCTTGAAAACTAAAAATCTATTTGATAGATAATCGACCTTAAGGTTTAACTGTTTAGCAATTTTGGACAATTGAGGTAAGAGTTGAAGAGTAATTGCCATTGTCCCTCTTTTTTTGTCATATTTTGTTAGATAATTACTAATTATAATTCTCCCATCGCCAGATATTAACGTTTTGGCATGTGTTAATACTCGGCTAATTTGGTGAATAAATTTTGAATTACTATAATTAAATAATTTGATGTTGTCCATCAGCAGATCATATTTCTTTTGGTCCGGGTGTTTATCAATCATGCCGGCCAAAATATCATCAACTGAATGATCAAAAATTAATAGTTTGGTAGTAGTTTTGAGATTAAAAAAATTAGTTTTAATAAATTCCGGCTTAAATAAAATCCAACGGGCTTTTGGTGGAGACACGGAAGCATAATCAACAGAGAGAAACTTGCCTCGAAAAAGAAAAAGAGATAATACCGTTTGGACCCTGGTAGATTTGCCGGCACCAACTTCGGTGATATTGTGAACATTCCTAAGATAACCAGTTTTCAGAAAAAACAAAATCCAGTAAAATAATCTAGTCAATTCCTTAACCATTTCTATAGATTATCATTTTGGAACGTTTTCAAGATTTTAGGGCATGGGCTTTGATGCCGTATTCGATCAGACCGGAAGGGGTGGGGAGGGATAGCCGACGGAAAACACAGATTGCTTTGTCTTTGGGTTTTAGTTGATGGCCGGCGACGGTCATCAATTCATATCTTTGACCGTCGATGTCGATAAGAACGAAATTGGTAGTAGCTAAAATAACGGTACCAATTTTACCGAGTAAATTTTTCCAATTTTTGGTTTGACGCCAATAGACAGGAGGAGGAATAGAGATCATAGTTTACCGCCTAAAAGATGGACAACGGCGGTGGCGCCACTGCCACCAAGGTTGTGGGTTAAACCGATATTAATTTTCTTATGACGAATTAGATTTGAGATGTAGGCAATTTGTTTGACACCGGTAGCGCCAATCGGGTGACCGCAAGCTTTTAGACCACCTGATGGATTGATAACGATTTTGCCGCCATAGGTAGTCTGGCCTGACAGGGAGGCCTCCCCTCCCCTGCCTTTTTTGAAAAATCCCAAATCTTCAATGGCTAAAATTTCACTGATGGTAAAACAATCATGAACTTCGGCCATTTCTATATCACCGGCGGTGATGCCAGACTGTTGATAGCATTGGCTGGCGGTTGTTTTGGTAGCTTGTAATTCAGTTAAAGATTGACGGTCGGCCAAAGTAAGACTATCGCAAGCATAAGCACAAGCAAGAATTTGGGGAGACTTAGTTTTTTTGCTAGTTAAAACGATGGCGGCGGCACCATCGGTAACGGGCGAACAATCCAGCAACCTTAAGGGATCGGCAATAAGTTCACTTTGATTAACATCGGTTAAGGAAAACTCTTTGTGAAATTGAGCTTTGGGATTGGCAAGGGCATGGCGATGGTTTTTGACGCTGACCGCGGAAAGCATATCCCGGCTGGTACTATATTTTTGCATATGAGCTTGAGCCAGAAGGGCATAGAGAGAAGGAAAGGTACTGCCATATTCACGATTAAAATCACCGGCGGAGGCTAAAAATTTAGTGTTGACGGAAGAGGAAACATCGGTCATTTTTTCAGCACCAACAACCAAGACGGTTTGATATCGGCCGGAAAGGAGAAACTGTTGGGCGGTAATTGCGGCCAAACTGCCCGAAGCACAAGCCCCTTCGATTCTGAAGGCCGGGGGATGATGAGGAAAAAATGAACTAACCAGGGCGCCCAAATGAAGTTGGTTTTCTAAAATGCCAGCACCCATATTGGCAACAAAGATGGCTTCGATAGCGCTTGGTTTTATGTCAGCCGAAGCGATAGCTTGGGTGGCCGATTCGTACAAGAGATCACGAAGACTTTTATTCCAAAGTTCACCAAATTGGGTGATGTATTCGCCTAAAATACTTATTTTCATATTTTAACTAAACGTTGATATTGAGAATAGCTAATGAAATCTTTACCAATCTGTTGACTAACTAAATTTTGATAAAGTTTTTTCTTTTGGTCAAAATCGGGAGAACATTGCCAAACAAAAGCGTCGGACCCAGAGCCAGAACCATAAGAAACCATAAGAATTTTGTCACCGTCTTTGGCATGGTCGAGAATATTGGCTAAGCCAAGCATAGTAGAACCGGCATATAAGTTACCGATTTTTTTGACCAAAAGACTGTACTTCATTTGTTTTTTGGTAAAACCCATTTCTTGGGCAAAGGCTTTGGGAAATTTGGCATTGGGGGTGTGAAAGAGACAATAATCAAAGTCGAGAGGAGAGAGACCGGTCTGATCTAGTATTTGGCGGGTGGCCAAGGAGCTGTGATAAAAATAGGCCGGTAAACCGGAAAAACGACCGGCATGCTGGGGATAAGCCTGTTTGGGCCGGCGCCAAAAATCGGGGGTATCGGTGGCCACTGAAGTGGTGGCTAAAAGTTTAACGAGAGGACTTTTGGCGCCGATAATAAAAGCGGCGCCACCGGCACCGGCAGTATATTCGAGGGCATCACCGGGGCATGACTGGGCAGTATCAGCACCAATGGCCAGACCATATTTAGCCATGCCTGATTTGACATAGGAAAGACAGATTTGAAGGGCTTGAGTGCCGGCTTTACAGGCAAACTGAAGATCGGCCATGGCCAAGCGCTGACCTAAACCAAGAGCGGCGGAAACTATAGTACCGGTGGGTTTGACGACATAAGGATGACTTTCACTGCCAATAAAAAGGGCTTGAATATTTTTTTTAACAAAATTTCTGGTTCGAGAAAGGGCCTGGAAAGTGGCCTGAACGCTGATAGTGGCAGTATCCTCATCAGCATCGGGGACTGTTTTGCTGTCTACTCCAAGACATATGCCTAAATTGGGTGAATTGTTGGCCAGGGCTATTGCCTCTGTTTTGATCAATAATTGGGGAAGGTAGGCGCCATAGGAAATTATACCCACTTCGTTTTTTGTCGGCATATATATTTAGTCGAGAGAAGAAAAGAGATACATACGAAGTAAGGACCCTTATTTAACCTTTTCTTTGGTGACAACAATTGGAGAGGCAATTTGAATTTGGTGTTGAACTCTTTCTGCTGGGTCTGTAACAGTAATAACCAGCGTATAAAGTTTTTTTGTTAGAGGAATTCTTTTACCTTGATAATCAGGATGTAGCGGGGTATTTAATAAACGAAGAATTCCATTTTTATCTGTTGTAAATACGTCAGTCTTGTTAATGGTGATTTCCCCTTTTTCATTAATAACTTTGATGGTAACATCAAGATTAACACCACCAAGAGGTTGGTCTGAACCATCGGACTGTAAATTATGGCAACAGACAGCCAAAACTTCACCTGAAGATAGCGGAGCAAAAGTAATTTTTTTGCCCAATTCCGGGTGTTTAGCGATCGGATGTTTGTTTTCTAAAGCCGCAAAATCACCAGCAAAGCATTGTTTAATGGCAGCATAAACCTCGGTTAAGGGAAACTTTTTGCCGGCGTTTTGTTGGCACAATTTATAAAATTTTTGAAAAAAGGTCGGGTCTTGTTGGTAGACATCAAGCCAGAAAAGGCCAGCGGCAAAACTGCGTATTTCAGCCAGAGCGAGTAATTCAGAATAACTACGTCCGGCCAAGTCTTGACCGACAAAAGGTTCACTGTCATAAAATTCACCCAGATAGTGAAGAAGAAAAGTTTCTTCCGGCAAGACGTTTAATTTGGCAATAATGGCGGCAGTAGCGGCAACGGCAAGGCCTTCATTAATAAAATCCACTTGTTCAAACGAGATATTGGCATTAGCAAACACATGGGAAAGTTCATGAAGAGCAATAAAATGATTACCGGGATCAAAAAGATACATGGTTCTTTGATTATTTTGGTCAAGAGGAGTAAGGTGTCCTTCTTGAATGAGGGCTTCATTAATTCCGGTTTCATGTTGACCGGCAGAGATTAAAACTTTTAATCTATTATTACCCGGTAAAGTTAATGGCTCAAAACCAAAAAATTTTTGATATTCAGGATAAGCTCTTTCAAAAAGAGTTTTTAATCTTTGACCAGCTTCTTGTGCGATATTTCTATCAAGAATAAAATCGACTTTTCCAATAGAAAAAGCCGCTTCCGGAGTTGGCGTCGGATTAGGAACATCGGGAGACCTTGTTATTCTACTTAAATCGGGAATTACCGGCGTCGGTGTCATTTCCGGTCTGGGCAGTTCCGGTTTTGGAGGTAAAGAGGGTTCTGGTCTAACCACGGTTTTTCCTTCCGATGGTTGGGGTAAACATCCCGCGGCTGCTGCTGCTAGGCTGGCAACGGCCAGACCAGTAATTTTTAAAAACGATCGTCGATCATATTTAAGGGGAGGTGTTAAGTGTTTTTGAGCTTTTTCCATGATTAAGACGGCTATCCTTGGTTTATATTTTATAGTAATCGACGGTTAAGTGTAACAGGTTAAATTGGTTAGCAGATTTCAAGGCTTGGATCAGCGGTAATTTTTATGAAAAAGATAGCAAAAGTGATTAACCGGATAGCTTAAGACGACTTTTGTATTTATTTTTTACCGATGCTGATGAGTTTTATGGAATAAAAAGTTATAATTAAATTTAAATGGCATTCATTAGAAAAGATAAAGGGTTTTCTTTAGTTGAAATAATGATTACTATTTCTGTACTGTCTATTCTGATCACGACTTCTTTTTTAATTATTCCTTCATTAATCAATAAAGCCAATGACGCCCGACGAAAAGCTGATCTTCAAAAAATTAAAATTTATCTTGAAAGTTATTATAACGATGCAAAACAGTATCCGAGAATACTGCCTGACTGTAGTCAACCTTTTATGTACAAAGACAGTACTATATTGCAATCATTTCCCTGTGATCCTGTTAGCAAAGAACCCTATTATTATCAAATAAAGGGAGGAGAGCCGCAATCTTATCGAGTGTATGCCTTATTAGAAAATACTCAAGATATTTCGATTAGTAACTTGGGGTGCCTTGGCGGCTGTGGTCCTGATTGTTCTTATAATTATGGTGTTTCGAGCACGAATGTTGGCCTTGTTCGTTGTTCTTATGTTTGTGCGCCGGGAGGTGGTAAAACCGGTAGCTGTGAACTCTTTAATGATCCGTCTATTAGTCTTTGTCCAAAAGAATACTATAAAGATTCAACCTGTAACAATGAATGTGCTGTTTCAAAGAATAGGTGTAAAAATGCCTCCGGTAAACATATTCCTTATTAAAATAAAATATTACTACGGATGGTTTTTTCTATTTCCAAATATGTATCGTGACTCATGCAGTGATCAAAATATTATCAGATAGTTTTTAGGTTGATTTAATTTAGACGAGATTGGATAAGGTCTTTCTTTAATTACCGGGACAGTATGACCAGCGCCAAAGAGAAGTATATTTATCGTCGATTACCCCTTTACAGGTAGGATTAATCCTGCAAACAGGGTTGGTTATACCCACGCTGACATAATAACTCTTACACTGGGAACTGCCGTAAAAACATCTCGGATTTTCTTTTTATCTTGAAATGCCATTAATGTGATTGTGGTCATCAACAAACTTATTTAGGTGGTGTTTTACTTAAGCCCGATGGCTTGACGGTACAAATCTTCCTGAAGACCGAATTTGGTATTAAATAGATTAGAAAAACTATCGCTATTATCGAAAAATAGGTAAAAAATATCCGATTCCCTGTTTAAATCTTGGGCCAAATAAATATAAAAACGGAGACAGGAATTGTAAGCAGCGCCTCTTTCAATCGGATCAGCAACAGAAAACCATTCCCGGACTTGAGCAAGGGTGCTTAACTGTTCTTTTCGGTATTCCAACCAGCCAGGATTATAGTTTTTACCGCTATAGTATTCGGCCATGCCTTCGCAAAGGCACTGGGCATCAAAAATTGAAAAATGCTTGGCAGTATCCTGATACGAATGGATAAGTTCATGAACAATAGTCTGGTAATAACTCATACCAGAAAAACCAGAAAGATCGGTAATATAAAAATCGATAGTAATAGAGTTAGCATAGGCGGAATTCCAATTGTCGTAAGGAAGTAAATTGATGGTGATTTTGTTTAAAGGAAGGGGCCAAAGCTCTTTGAGAAAGCGACTAACATATTCGAATTGAATTAGAATGTTATTTTCAATAATGGTTAAACCTTCGGTGCAAATATTACTATTCCAAGAAGAACTACAGGTTATCTGGAAATTATTTTTGGCGGATACAAGTAATTCTGTTTTCTCTCTTTCATTCAAATCCAAAAAATTTTGATACAAACGGGAATATGTTTGGCTGTATTTGGTGGGGTAATCGTAGGGAGTGGGAGTAGGAGTAGGCGCAGGCGGGAAAAGAATACCAACAAGGGGAAAGGTCGGCTTTTTGATAAAAACAA
Organism: uncultured Gammaproteobacteria bacterium; assembly: GCA_964598275.1. Taxonomy (GTDB): domain Bacteria; phylum Patescibacteriota; class Microgenomatia; order UBA12405; family UBA12405; genus JAHIEZ01. Next base: position 13,868 of record CAZRAZ010000010.1, read on the forward strand.
AAACGAGGTAGCAAAATAAGCATAATAAAAGTAGGGTAAGAATGATAGAAATTTTTTTATACATAACAGTTTTTTTTAGAATATCTAGCGATGATTTCAGCTTTGGCGACAATGTGGTTTTGCATCGCCGTTAGTAGTTGAGTGACGGTAGATGAAGACGGTAAATTAAGGAGAGTGTCGAGAGCAAATAACTTAAAAAAGTAGCGGTGGACTCCGAAGGGAGGGCAGGGACCATTATAGCCCGGTTTACCCCAGCTGGTGATGCCTTCAAAGGCACTAGGGGGAACTGAATTTTCCGGTATTTCCGCGGTATCTAGCTGAATATTCCAAACGAGCCAATGTGTCCAAATACCGGAAGGGGCATCAGGATCATCGATAATCAAAGCCAGAGACTTGGTGTTTGGGGGAATGCCGCTAATAAGCAGAGGCGGATTAATGTTTTGACCGTTACAGGTATATTTTTCAGGGAGATAATCATTGTTTTGAAAAACAGAACTGGTAAGTTGCATAGTTAAGTTATTTTCTCGACTCCATATAGCTCAATTTCACCCATTTTTTGCCACTCATCAAAGGGCAGGCCGGCTTTTTGGCACAAAGAGTTCATAAACTCTTCAGGGTTTTTTAGTTCTTCCCACACTTGGGGTAAATATGTTGCCTGATTAATACCCTTTTTTAATATCACTCCGGGTTTATTTTTAACTAAATAAGCAAGCAAATTTTGAGGATTGGAGTAAGCATGTTTTTGGGGGATGGCCAAAATAGAAATTTCGATTTTGATCTTAGGCAATTCCGAAATAGTGACCGGAGTAAAACGATAATCGGTGAAGGCGGCAGACCGGGCATTGTCAATAACATCCAAAAATAACTTTTGAACCGGAAGAAGATGGCCAATACAGCCTCTTAATTCCCCATTTTTGGTCAGAGTGACGAAACAGGCTTTTTCTTTTCTAAATTCGGATGGTATCTCACCAACCACCAATTTTTTTCCGTTAAGCTCACTTTCGATGGCTTTTTTGGCTAAATTTAATAAGCATTTTTTGTTAACAATATTCATAGGTGTTGGGCAAAATAACCAATACAGCCATAACCAACCACACTGCTTTCGTCGGAAGTTACATCCGCACTGGTCCGATAATCAATCAAGTTCGGTTGCCAATCATACTTTTTAGCCAATCTATTTATCGTTAATATCGGCCAAATCCCGCAAGCATCGGCTTCCCGACATATTTTTTCTTCATCCCGACTTAGTATGGCCTTGATTGTTTGTTTATCTAAAATTTTGGCAACCGATAGCGGCTGATAGTGGGATAAATCTGAACTGGCGATCACTATAGTTTGATCTTTAACTTTAAAATCGATTATTTTGTTAACATATTTTTCTTCAATCTCTATTTTCTCTCCTAAAACATGTTTTATTAAGGGGATTTGAATTTTAACGGAGTGTTCTTCCGGCCCGCCGTGATAAAAACCAATGATAATCACCCGCTTGCAGCCACCCTTTTTCATTAACCGATAGCCGGCGGCGGCCACACTGCCGCTATAAATATAGCCGGCATGCGGCACTATCAATCCCTTTAATTTCCCAGCAAAATTTTTCGAAACTGCCTCCCGAAAACAAGCTGCTACACTTTTTGAACCGGTAAATTCCTCGATTATTCCCATACGCCAGCTAACTTATGATAACACTTCGGACAAACACCCCGTTTTAACTTATTCTCCACTTGATATCCGCACCTTATTATTACTTCTGTCTTACATTTAGGACAAAAAGTAGTATTAAATTTATCGATATTACCGGCATAGACATAGTTTAATCCCAACCCCCGACCTGTTTCTACTGCCTCCTTTAATTTTTCATAACCAGTACTTTCGACATCGAGCATGCGGTAGTCCGGGTGAAAGGCACTGACATGCCAAACAATATTCTTTGAAATATTAGCCAGAAATTTGGCAATTTGTTTTAATTCCTTTTGGCTGTCGTTTTTTCCGGGGATGATCAGGGTGGTTACCTCGACCCATTTTTTTCTTTTATATATTTCTGCGATATTATTTAATACCGGTTTTAACTTTGCCCGACAAACTTCCCCATAAAATTTATCAGAAAAGCTCTTTAAATCAATATTGTAAGCATCGATATAATTGTCTAAATAATCCAAAGTCTCTCGGGTCATATAACCATTAGTGACAAACACGCCTTTAATTCCCTTTTTCTTGGCTACTTTCATTACCTCCACTGCCCATTCACTAAATATGGTCGGTTCATTATAAGTAAAGGCGATCGCCGGAATTTTATTCTTGACACAATACTCCACTAGGTTTTTTGGTTTAACTCTCTCTCCCAATTCCTCGACTTTTATCCCTACCTCTTTTGATTTTTGTGATTCCCAGAAATTTTGGCAAAACTCACAACTAAAGTTACAGCCAACTGTTCCCATTGATAAAATCTGACTCCCGGGTAAGAAATGGTAAAGCGGTTTTTTTTCCATGGGATCGACGGCGACTGCCGTCAGCTTTCCCCAAACCAAAAGCATCAGGCTACCGGCTACGTTTTTTCTGACCCCACACACTCCCACCATTCCCGGTTTAAGAGTACATTTCCATTCACAAGCCAGACATTGAACAGTTTGGTTACTTAATTTTTTGGACAAGACTGCTTCGTGCATTGTTAATATTATAAATGAATCGGTCCGAATAAAAATAATCGGGATAGTGATAGAATGAATTGTTTATAAGTTAAGAAAATAATATATGTCACCGGAAAAAACAGTGGTTTTTGGTCCGATTATTGTCTTTTTTGGCATTTTTGGCCTGCTGATTATTCTCTTTTTGAGATTGGTAATCAGGCTGGTCCTTAAAGGCAGAGCCAGCAGTTGGAGCGGAGAATTGGTGGACAAACTTCATAATGTGGGTGAAGACAATGACGGTCGATCGGTTGATTACTACACTTTAGTGTTTAAAATCGAGGAAGGGAAAACGATTAAGGTGGGTACCTCAAAATTAATTTGGGAGACTTATTCAATTGGCGATAAAGCCATTAAAAAAGCCGGTACTTTTAGACCGGAAAAAATAAGTTAATGAAAAAAATTTTCATGGCGTTTATTTTCTTTGTAGTTCTTTATTTTTTTCCTAAAGATAGTTTGGCCTATCAACAGTCCGAAGGCGTATGCTACTCCCAATGCGCCGCTCATAAATTCGTCTGGAAGGGCGATTTCTGCTGGGACATGTTTCAGAGCCAGTGCTCCATGGGGTCAAAGGATGCCGTCGACACTGCCATTGACCTGGTCAAGGATTCCGCCAAAGCCATGGCAACTGGAAAATTGAAAATGATTGTCGATGTTGACCCGATTTTTACGCAATTGTTTATCTGCAAACCTTTGATCGAAGACTGTATCGTCCCCATCCTAGCGGAATGTAAAAAAACCTGTACTGATATTAGCGATACATATTATGCTCCCAATCTATATGTCGGAAATCAATACGGATCCACCGTGTTCCAAAACATATATTACGATGAAGACCGTCACCAACTAACGTTTAAGGTGACGAATAATGGCGGTTATGCCTGGGATATTGATGTCACAGCCTCCTGGGGACATACCGGAAACCGCGATAAAATTGTCAGCGGTGGCGGGACTCTGTTTACCGAAAAAATTCCAGAAATGTTGTTTTTCGGCGCTAGGGTCGGCTCACCCAAAGAACCCGGGGATTATGTCACAGATTTTCTAATTGATCAAAGTAATTTTTCCAATTGGTTAGGCAAATACAAATCCGATGCGGACAACCACTACATCCCGCCGGCATGGTATAAGACTATCCCCTTTACTGCACCTGCTGGCGAATATACAAAAATTACCCTGAACGTCGATCCCAATAATATAATTCCGGAAGCTAGTGAAGGTGATAATATGACAATTTACGAAATTGATAACCTGCCTACTCCGGTATATTTAACCATTGAAAATTTCACATTCAAACGCACAAATCCTACTGATTTAACCGAATATTCGGTTAATTTTAATCTCAAAAATAGCGGTGAAGAGGGTGGGAATGCGCATATTAAATGGTATGACGGAAGTTACCAGCCCGGAAGTAATACTATTTTTGAACAAAATCAGACTATAGCGGGATTAAACAAAGCTTCTTTTGACCATGATATTATAGTGGACGTCAGCCGGGGAAGAGATTCGTGTAATTCATCGCATAAATATACATTGATGGTATTTGATGATGAGGGTTTTATCAAAACCAGATACGAATTTTCCATACCCACCTATGCGGGATCTATTTACGGTCGGGTAGACGATATTTTTGGAAAGAAGGTTGTTGGAGCGACCGTTTCTACCAGCACCGGCCAGACGACAACGACTGACAACGGGGGAAATTATTATATCGGGGGAATACCGACTTTAGGATTACTTACCCTAACGGTAACCCACCCGGATTTTAGCCGGTCGGAATCAAAAGAAATGGATATCAAATTCGACGACAGTAAAGATAAATGCCAGATCGAAGGATTAACCCATACCGGTATTAATTTTGTACTGAAAGATCAGGATGTAGTTTTTACCGTCACACTTAAAGATACCGCGGGAAATCCGATAAATGGCCACGTGTTGGCTACCAATAAGATGTCCGACGATGAGGATATAACTAAAACATATTTCAGGCTGGATAAAGATATTAACGGCACGGGAGAGCTGGGCGCACTCCAACCGGGGGAATATATGTTCACCATAGACGCCGGAGGCTATAAGACGATTGCTCAAACGGTTTCGGCTGTTCCCAATAACCAGAATTTGGAGTTTATTTTGGAACCCCTGTTGGGTCGAAAAGATGAAGGAAATTTACTTATCCAGCCGCCCCAGCTACTATGGCAAATGGACCGTGGTACGGAAATAGTATCTAAAGTTTCGGCTACCAAAGACGGTAAGCGCGTTATTCTCTATACCACAAAAAACAAAGCTGATACCGGGAAACTGTATTTTTTGGATTCCGTTTCCGGTAATCAGGTTAAAGCAATAAACACTCCGGCTACCGGTGGTAATTCCAAAGCATGTTTAAGTACTTCGTATGACGGCAATACGACCGCCTTACTGGTGCACAAGGGTGTGCCCGGAATCTCCGATAATAAAGATAACTCCCTGATTCTTTTTGATAATCAGGGTCATGAATTTGCCAGACATGATCAAATTTCAGGCAACGCTGTTGACAATTGCGCCGTTTCCCCGGATGGTTTTTATATTTTCCCCGGATTTTTAATCAATAAGAGTTTGTATGCGTATTCCCGTATGGAAATTATGGGGTTGGGCGGTTATTCAACCATGGGTTATACACCACCGGTCTATTTTCTTCACGGCAACGGACTTATTGCCGGTTGTGAGGGAGGAGGAGGCAATTCATGTGCCATGACTATCGCCAGGAAAGAATTAACCCGATATAACGGTGTTTCGAAAAGTCGTATTACAGATTCAAGTTTTAATGACCAACGGGTTATTTTTGGTGATTATGATAAATTATTTGTATACGGAGGCGGTACTAAATCCTTTGAAAAAGACGTTAATGCTAGTGGCCAGGAACCTTCTGCTTCCATCACTCTCGGGTCACATTATATTATCTATACCCATAATGAACCAAAAGTCCACAATGCCGATTTCAAAATTGTAAACGCTGATAATGTTGATTTAACACCAGTATATGAAAAGGATGTTAACGAGAATGTAATTTTTGTTCATGCCAACGACAAAGGATTATTTTATCTGACCGAAAGAGGCAAAACTCTCAAATATTACCAGGTCGGCAAATACACAACCGAGTATAATCCACCGACACAAGTGACCCCTGCGTCGCCGTCTACCACATCAGGATTATCCTTCTATAACTTCGGAAGTTTCCTGCCGGCCGGAGATATGAGTTATGCTGCATTGGAACCAGGTTATATGTATCGAGCTGACCGGACCCTAACGCTTAAGCTATCCGATTCGGGCAGCAGTTTGTATATTTTGGAAGGTACGATTTTTTCGCTTGACGGAGGCAGACACCCAATCTTGCTCAAAGGCCAAATGACTGCTGATTTTAAAGAACCGATGATCATATATGCCATCAAATTCGACAGATTTGATTTGGCGCTTTTCCGGACCAAACTTAACCAGTTCTGGCGCATTCGCACACTACCGGAAAGCGAGTATTTCGTAATTAAAAATATTCATACTAAATTTACCCTTAAAAACTATCCCAATACTTTTAATGTCCTCGTTGATAGTGGGCAGGTTAATGTTTTAGCCGATAAAACAGAAAAAGTTATTGATTCAGGTAAGCAAATTTCTATTGATGCTTCTAATGAGATTAAAGAGTCAATTTATCTTAGTTCTAAAATCTTTACAATTATTATCGGGGTTTTGATTGTCATTGGCGGCGTTTTTCTGTTTGTTTACCGCAAGACTAAAATCGGTGGAAAAATAATTTTTATTTTGAAAAAGACAGCTGTATTTATTTGGAAAATGATTAAAATAATTATGCCGATTTTGTGGAAGTGGATAAAGATAGGGGTTTATGGCTTAATTAAGTTAGCCAGGACGGTATCGAAAAGACTTAAAAAAAATTAATCGAGACAAACTACTTGAGCCCAGCCTTTTGAATTTGTTGACTAAAATCGGGAATATAGGGGTGAAAAATTTCATTTAAGAGTGAAGAGCACTTTGAAAAAAGACCGATATTTTTGGGCATTTTTTTTGAGGGATTGTCGGATTTCGGCTTCCAATTTTTGGTGATTGGGAATTAAACAAAAGAGACTATAAGAAGTGCCAAACAAAATCATGGCGCCGCCGATGGGAATAAGAAAAATACCGATAAAAACCGGCAAGAGAAAAAAGCCTAACATCAAAATCAGAAAACCAAAAAGGGTCAATCGGTGAATGGGAATTAGAGAATATAGGTTCATGTTTGTTAGGGCCCGGTACCGATCTGGTCAATTTGCCACTTTCCGTCCTTGTCTTTACTAAGGCTGATGAAGCGAATATTAGGATTATCTTCAAATC
>CAZRAZ010000011.1:0-19660 GCA_964598275.1 uncultured Gammaproteobacteria bacterium
ATTTTTGACGATCGGCAATTGATGAGAGAAAATCGCTTTTGGTAATCAGAAGAATTTGGGGTTTTTGGCTTAATTTTGAACTATAATTTGTCAGTTCTTGGATAATGGTTTGATAATCCTCTTTAGGATCAAAAGATTCGGCTGAAAGACAGTGAATTAGAATTTTGGTGCGTTCGACATGAGCCAAAAAAAGATGACCCAGACCTTTGCCATAAGAGGCGCCCTTGATAAGTCCCGGAATATCGGCCAAAACGTGATGATCTTCCGGAGTGACTCCCAAATTTGGCTCAAGAGTGGTAAAGGCGTAGTCGGCAACCTTAGCGTTGGCTCTGGTCAGTTGGTTTAAGAGACTGGTTTTACCGGCATTGGGCAAGCCGATAAGACCGGCGTCGGCGATTAGTTTGAGCTGAAGATAAATGTTTTTGACTTCGGTTGCCTGTCCGGGTTGGAACTCTTTGGGGGTCTGATTGGTAGCCGAACGATAAGAATAATTACCCCTGCCTCCACGACCGCCTCTGGCGGCCAGAGCCACCTGACCGGCTTGGTTTAACTCCAAACTGGTACCGTTGTCATAATTTATGACTGTACCAACGGGGACTTTTAAGATAAGGTCGGGGGCGTTTTTGCCGGTTTTTTGGTTCTTGCCACCCTGATTGCCGTTTTGAGCAAAAAGTTTTTTTTGGTAACGAAATTGAGACAAGAGACCAACATCGGGATAGGCCTCGAAATAGATAGAGCCGCCATCACCACCGTTGCCGCCATCGGGGCCACCCTTGGGACGCTGACGATCGTGATAGAGACTGACCCGACCGTCGCCTCCATTGCCGGCTTTAATTTTGATTTTGACTTGATCGATGAGCATCTGATTATTTTAGAGCATCAAGATAATCATTCTTGTGATGAAAGCCAAGAATGGTTTGTTTGATTTCACCCTTGTCAAAAATAAGCACCAAGGGGATTGAATTAACATTATATTGACCGGCCAGTTCCTGGTTTTCGTCAACATTAACTTTGCCAACCTTAACTTTTCCTTTTAGCTGAGTTGAAATCTCTTCAATAACGGGGCCAAGCATCTGGCAAGGACCGCACCAGGGGGCCCAAAAATCAACCAAAACCTTACCCTCAAATTTTAATACTTCCTGATCAAAATTATTTTTATCTAAATCCAGATGGGACATTTTTTTTAAATTGTAACGAAGTCTTTCTCCAATTTTACCAATTCTTTTAAGGAATTGACGGCAACCAATTTTGACCGCAGTTTTTTGGCCAAGGGATGGCCTTTGCTATAGTTTAAGAAGTGATGACGTAAGGGATCGAAACGGCGGGAGGGAAAGGTGTTTAAATAAATTTGGGTATGAAGCAGCATGGCGGAAAATTTTTGAGCCGGGGTGGGAAGAGTGTCGGAAAAAAGCCAAGGATTACCGGCGGCGGCCCGACCGATGAGGGCGCCGTTGGTTTTATATTTTTGGCAAAATTCAAGCGCTTGCTTTCGGCTGGTAAGATCGCCATTACCCCATAGCTTGGTGGGGGTATTTTGGGTCAATTTAGCCGCTTTGCTGATTTCTAACCAAGAGGTAGCGCCGGCATAGCCCTGGGAAAGGGTGCGACCGTGAAGAGTAATAAAATCGAGCGGATGACCCAGAAGATGGCCTATCCACTTTTCGGTAACAGGTTTGTCAATGCCAATTCTGGTTTTGACCGAAATGGTGGGATTAACAGTTTTTTTTAAAACAAAAGAGGAGAACTTCTGATGGCGAATGATGATTGTTTGAATTTTTGGTGGCAAAGCAAGGGATTCAAGCGAAAGATTTTTTTGGTACTCCCCCACTCCGGCAAAAACGGCAGAAATAATGTCAGAGGCCAGAGCCGGCTTGGCGATAAGAGCGGCACCAGAGCCATGATTGGTAACGGTTTTGGCGGGACAGCCCATATTGATATCTATACCATCAAAGCCGAGGTGGCAAAGGATTTGAGAGGCGGAATAGAAAGCATCGGGGTCTTTGCCGAAAAGCTGGGCGATAATGGGACGCTGGTTTGGGGTGTATAAAAGCTGATCATAAAGCTTGACCCCGGCACGGCTGATGCCTTCGGCGCTGACAAACTCGGTAAAGATGACATCCGGTTTGGCAATTTGAGCCTGAATTTGACGAAAAGGAAAATCAGTGACGCCATCCATAGGAGAAAGACCGATGATGGGTTTTGTTTGCCCGATCAATTTTTTAAAATTCATTTTGATCTTTTTTTACGGGTTTTTTGAGCAAATTTGGCGCCAACAGAAGAATGATAGTGACGGGAATCAAAGACAGATTGACGGAGATGACCGGTAAATTTCTTTCTTTTTTGCTCTGCCTCAAGGTGTCTGGCTTTGCCCTCGGGGGTAAGGAAAGGGTCGGGTTTAGCAAAATCGACAATCAAATGACGGTCGGGATCCAGTTGATAATTGTGCAAATTTTTTTGAGCAACCAGAGCGTCTTTTAAATTTTCAAACTCGATATAAGCTAAGCCACGACTTCGACCCCATTTATTATAGATAATGCGAACATCAATAACTTTGCCGTATTGGACAAAGAGAGTTAAAAGCTGGCCCTCACGAAATTTATAAGGGACGCCGCCGATAAAAAGCCTCTTGTTGGGAGGATTGCTATTTGACATCGTAAAATTCCAGGTTGCCCTCGGGGTTAATAAAACGGAAAGCCAGATCTGCTTCTAAATTAGAGTCAATCTGAAAAACAATGGCGGTGTTAATCCAGGTAGGCTGGTCGGTGGTGATTTTGCTTAGTTCAAAAAGGCCTTTGTCCTGGGTGTAACCGTCAGAGTAATAGGTTTCTTCGACAAAAGTTTGATTTTTTTCTTTGTCGATTAGGACAAACTGGGGAGAGGGGTTGGCGCCAATCTGGTTAAAAGTTGAGGGGCTGCCCTGATTGGTGCGATTGCCAACAACGGAAATTTTAACCAAAACTAGTTTTTTGCCTTCGTCGGGGGCGCGGGAACCAGCTGAATCAAGACTTTCAAAAGAAATGGCCTTGAAGGAGGCTTCGCCACGACCATCCGGATCTTTTGTTTGGTAATTGACGGTAAACTCCCCGTTTAGGTCGACGTCTTTGGTGATTTTTATTTTTGAATCGGCCAATTCGTCAGTGTAGGGAAAAAACTCTTCTGTTGTTTCTTCGTCATTGGTAAACTCAACGGATGGTTTACGTCCACAAGCGGAAAGAAACAGAGAGCAGACAACAAGTGATATGATTAGAGAGGTTTTTTTGGTCATATGAACGTATTATACAAGAAATTAGTGACAGGAGAGCTGGCAACTAATTGTTATTTGTGTTGGAATGAAAGGACAAAAGAATGTTTGATCATTGATCCGGGGGATGATGGAGTAGGAATTTCGGAAGAAATAGAAACCTTAAGGTTAAAACCGATTATGGTAGCGGCCACTCATGGGCATTTTGATCACATAATGGCGGCACTGGATTTAAAATTGATTTACAAAATCCCTTTTGCCTGCAGCAGCAAGGATGATTTTTTGTTAAAAAGGCAGGACAAAACGGCTGAATTTTTTTTGAGAAGAAAAGTGGGCGTACCGGAAATTAGGATTGATGTCGATTTGGACAGGGAAAGGAAAATCAGTTTGGGGGGAGAAAAATTGGCAGTGATAAAAACACCGGGTCATACACCGGGAGGAGTTTGCTTATATTCGGCAAAAGAGAGCTGGTTGTTTTCGGGAGATACTTTGTTTAAGGGACTGCGGGGCAGAACGGATTTTTCTTATGGCTCGACTGAAGATATATTTGAAAGTATGGTTAAAATTATGAAATTATCGAAGGAAACTTTGATACTGCCCGGGCATGGAGAAGAAACGACGGTGGGCAAAGAGGCCGAAAGAAGAATGACAGTTCTTTAGTTTCTTCTTAAGAAAGTCCCCCAATATTCTTCTTCCTGATGATAGCCTTGAGCCCGATGTCTTAATTCTTCTCTTTTATCCCTTAGGGTGGGTAAAAGATTGCAAAATTTTTCGGATAAGGGGGGTCTGGAACGGCAAAGAGCGAGGGCTCGAACAAGATTTGGTTTTCCGATAAGATAAGGATGGTCAGGAGGCATGATTAACTCATCTAATCTTCCTAATGGGATGTCTCTGGACCCCATCTTGAGCGAAGAAGTATCAATAATGCTGGCCTTTGCTCCACCATTTGTCCGGTGTATCTTTGTAACAGTAATAATATGTAAGAGGGTTCTGTTTCTGCCCCCGTCTCTGTCTTGCCCATACTTTTTAGATAAAATGAAGCCGCCGACAAAATCATATGCAGGGCCCGATTGGTCACATTGCCTTGCAAAATGATTAAAAAAAGAAGATGGAGAATTTTCGTCTAAAGGTCTGTGTATGGCTGGCTGCCCCTTTTCAAGATGTTCCAAGATTATCATAAGGGCTATTTCTTCCAGAGTGAGGACGTTGTCAAAAATTGCTTCAATTGATTCAGGACTGGGCTGATGGGGCAGGAGGGCTCGTAGACAAGTGGTGGCGCAATTATATTGGGCGGTGGAGACGAGCTCCTTGGTTAATTGTTGCAAAGGTGTTTCAGGGTTTTTTCTTGACATTTGTTATATATTATAGGGTTTTTGTGTCTTTTTGGCAATGTTGGGGCGGGCTAGATAATGGTCGCAAGATAGGATAAAAAAATCAGAGCCTTGATTTGATATGGGTTGCGAGGCTAGGACTCGAACCTAGATTTTCGCTTTCAGAGAGCGACGAGACTACCATTGCTCCACCCCGCATTGTTTGGTATATTTTATCATTTGATGGTTCGAATCTCCCTAAAGGGATTTCGCTACGCTCAACATACGAGGCAACAGATTTTCACAAAAGGGGTTTTATAGGTAGCGCGAAGTGAACCAGTAGTGTTAGACACTTTGTTTTTAAAATGACGGATATTATAATGATTACGATGGATAAAACTTATTGTATTTTTGGAGACAGTGTGACTCAAGCTGCTGATGTAAAAGCCGGATGGGTTGATCTGTTGAGACAATATTTGGAGAGTAAATATAGTGATGATTTTATTAATGTTTTCAATTTAGGTATTGGGGGCAATACAACAGGAGATATTTTAAAGCGATTTAAGAATGAAGCTTTAGCTCGAAAGCCTAGCTTAATTATATTTGCGGCGGGAATTAATGACACTAAAGACAATAATTCGATAGAATATAGAACTAATTTGGAAAAGCTAGTTAAGTTAGCAAAAGAATTTACACTAAAAATATTTTTTGTCGGATTAGTTTTAGGTAATTGGACAGGCAATGATCCTTTTAGCCAAAAGAAGACGACCCTTTACAACCGAATTATAAAAGAGATAGCTAAATTAAGAGAGTGTAAATTTATTGAATTACAAAATGTGTTGGTGCCAGAAGACTTTCAGGACGGACTTCATCCGAACGAACAAGGACATAGAAAAATGTTTGAAGTTATAAAAAAATATTTTTAGGCTCTAGACCGATTTGCTTGACAAGTTATCCTGGTAAATTTTCGAACCGGTCTTCTTGATAAGGCGGGTAGTAAATTTCAAATGCAACGAGTCTAGAGTTAGGTGCGGCTTGCCATTGCATTAACTCTCCTACTTTAACTTCGACAGAAAATGGGATTCTTTCTTCATCAAGGTGATACTCAATTATCTCGCCACCAACTCGGGTGATGATTAAGGTGCCTTTACCGGCGACAAGGCCTTCAATGGTACGGTCTCCTCGGAGAACTTTTTGGAGTGGAGTTTTTGCTCCTGGTTCCATGACAATAATACCCAAATCTTTGTTGTTATCACCCTCAATATTGTAGACATAACAATAAGCCCCCGGCGCCTCTTCCGTCCGCCCAACAAACTTAACAAGCTCAAATTGTTTATTTCCGAATAATCTAGCAATTTCTGGGTGGGCCATAAGGTATTATATCTTATAATTAGTTTTTGGGTCTTGTTTTGCAAGCGGAGCGAGTAGAAAAATCATGCAAAGAAAAATCCCGACGAAGTCGGGAAACAAGCGAGCCCGCCGGTAATAAACTTAAGAAGCCTGATTTTTTCTATACACTGTTTCATAATCCCTTCTTAGTGGGAAAGTATTCCAATCATTTACTATATCTCCGCTTATCAAGTTACCGACTCGACTGGTACCTGTTTTTGTCGGACAATAACTTACCTTAACCTCTCCGTCAGGATAAACTAATATACAAGATGGTGCCGCTTGCCTAACTACCAACCTCATTCCTGCCTCATCCAGTTGATCATGTTTTTCTGCTTCTAAAGTCTCTTTCAACTGTTGGATTTGTTCATAAAGAATTTTGTCGCAATCACCACCCCTTCCCCTCGGATAGACTTGACTAAAAGTTAGTTGATCTACATTCAGAACACAACAAATATCTATAATTCCTCCTATTTGTTTCAAGTTATCTTCCGTTACCACACAGGTTACCTCTGCTCCAAAGTCTTTCAAGTAATATCTTTGTCGCTCCAGTAAATTAAGTATCACCGCCGCAAAGGATCCGTGCATGTTCACTATCCCGTCATGAGTCTCTTCACAAGCTCCATGCATTGATAGTTTTAAAACATCAAGAAATGTGGCGATTCTATCCAAAAGATTGGGGGTTAAAATACCACCTCCTAAAATAGTCCAACTTCTAGGAAAAAACACCGTGCTAAGACCGTTTGTGGCCAAGGCTGTTCTCATGCCTCTTACCTTGGCTTCTCTTAATAAAATTTCAATATTTGGAAATAATGTTGGCTCCCCTCCGGTAAAAGTAACTTGTGACACTCCCCATTCTTTTAATCGATCCAAAATATCTACAGCAGCAGTAATTCTTCTTTCTCTTTTTTTATGAAAAGCTACATCGGCTTCCCAGCTATCATCTTCAGGGAGTCTTGAGATTAATGAGGTCAAGGGTGAAGATGGTTCGTCGCAAAAAGCACATCTTGAATTACACCCTGGTTCTACTAAAAACTGTACTGATCTTGGGGGCAACACTACTCTTGATTCCTGTCTTTGACGCTCCGCAAACATTTTTGTTATTGTATCACCAACTTGAACGTTTTAACCTCGATGTGGCCATTTTTGATTCGCGTTATTGCGAGCGGAGCGAGTAGAAAAATCACGCATTTTGTCAAGCTACCACGACTTTTAATTTCACTCTTTGATGCCCCATTTTTGCCGGCGCCAGTTTATAAATTTTTGATGTAATTTGGGATAATCCGAGGCGTGCATTTCCCACATTGAAGAAATAATCTGGCCGGAAATAATTTCCGGCGATTTTGACAGAGGAATGCCTTTTATCTTGAGATTTTTATAAATAAATGAAACGTCTTTAATTAAGTTTTGATCCTGATTTAGATAAATATCCTGGAGAATGCTTAAGCGATCTTCTTCTGATAGTTTAAAACCAAAAATAGCGGAAAATATTTCTAAAGATAGATATAATATTTTTGGAACACGAATACTGTCGCAAATTATGGTTAAATCTTGGGGAGTTTGACCGGCGGCTTTTATATGATTGCGGGAAAATTCCAGATTTTGGACGGTGGTTAGAGATTTGTCTTCACAGATAATTGAGGACGTTAAATTCGGATGCAGATTGCCAAAAAAATTGGCGATACTTGAGGCTTCTGAAAGATCGAGACGGTCTTTGCTGGTGTGTCCGCCACAGGTAATGATTAATGAGGGTTTAATTTGGAGACAAATATCGAGAGCTTTGGCTAAATAGTTTTGATATTCGGGATTCGGAGGTAAAAATACCCCATAGCCCAAAACTAAACAGACATTTTTCATTTTTTGAAAATTATGAGTTAATTGATAAGCGGAGAGGCGAAAAATGATTATTAATTAGATTTTATGCAGTGGAGTTACTGGAATCGGCTGGACTTTGCACGAAGCGTAGATTTGTTGGTTGTTTTGGTTGAATATGAATCTGGCAACAATGTGTCGCTGTTCCTCGTTCTCTGATTGAGAGTCCCAGGAAATTTCGACAAGAGCGGTTTCGTCTGGTTTTAGTTGGATATTTTTGCCTGGGGTAAGTGTAGTTTCGTTCGGAGAGTCATCTGGGTCTGAAATTTTGGCAAATTTGAAGCTGGTTGTTTCAACCACGGTGGATCCGGTGTTTGTGATAAAGATTAAATCTCCAACTCTAATCATAGAAATATCGGTTCCGTCGTTAATGATATCGGGAATTCTTATTTGGTGACAACAGGGGTCAGTGTTTGGATTACCCGCTTCGCTTATTTGGTAGAAAAAGGGAACATCAAACGAACCGATTGGTTGATTTTTTTCTGTAAGGACAGAGATTCGTGATGGCTGCGGCGATGTCTCGCTTGTTTTTGGTCCCATAAGAGTATTATAGCGCTTTGGTGAATTTTAAGTTGAATCCATGAGTTTTGGGGAGAACAGGGTGTTGCTTGACATTCTTCTGTCAAACTGGCTATAGTTGGAATAAGGAATTTATAAAAATGGGCGATGAAATTTTTTGATTTTAAGTTTAAAAAGAGGGGAATAAAAGAAATTAGGGTGTGGCTGTTTAAAAAAGGGGTGTGGCTGATGGTGGAAAGAAAAAAAGGAGAGGAGTGGGGAGTGAGCCGGGACGGATTGGAGTTTGAAAAGTTTGAAGATAAAAAAGGAGAGTTGACAGTTAACTTTCAAAAGATAAAAAAACAAAGACTGGTGGAAGGGTTGGTTTATGCCAATAGTTTGAGTCCTGGCAGTGAAAGAATGGCCAGGGAAAATTTAAAGGTGGAGGGGGTAATCAAAGAAAAAGAGTATAACCTGGTGTTTTTTGATAATGAGCCGGAAAAAGGAATAATTGAAGTGGGAGCGCTGGCAACAGAGAGTTGGGATTCGGGCAAGGTGAGATGGCGGGGAACGGAGCCGGTATGGAAAAGCCCGCCGGAATGGGAGGGACGGGAAACAAAAATGGCAGGGGTGGTAAAGTTTTCCGGTAAATATTTGGCTTATTGGTGGACGGAAGGACTAGGGGTGACAGTAGTAAGTTATCCGAAATATAAAATCGATAAGGAAATTGAGATTAAGAAAAGCTTTTTTTTGATTAAGCCGGAACAAAATCCGCTGATTGCTCCAAACCCGAAAAACAGTTGGGAGGCATTTACCACCTTTAATCCGGCGGCAATTTATGAGACGGACAAGGTCCATATTTTGTACCGGGCCCAAGGATTTGATTATGTATCGGTTCTGGGCTATGCAAACAGTAAAGACGGTTTGACGATAGATGAAAAATTGGATAAACCGGCTTTTATACCAAGTAAGCCGTTTGAAAAAAGAGACAAAAATAAACCGGTGGCGATGAATTTGATGTCGGGAGGTGGATGCGAGGGGTGCGAGGATCCAAGGATTACCAAAATAGACAATAGGATTTATATGACCTATGTGGCCTTTAACGGCTGGGATCCGCCGCGGATTGCGTTAACTTCGATAAAACTGACTGATTTTTTGGCTAAAAGATGGCTGTGGGAGAAGCCGGTGTTGATTTCTCCACCGAGAGTGGTTGACAAAAGCGCCTGTATACTGCCGGAGAAAATCAGAGGCAAGTATGTAATATTCCATAGAATATTTCCTGACATTTTGGTTGACTATGTGGATAGTTTGGAATTTGAGCCGGGGCAATATCTAAAGGGACAGTACAAAATCGGGCCAAGAAGCCCGATGTGGTGGGACAGCCGGAAAATTGGGGTGGGAGCGCCGCCTTTGAAGACCAAAAACGGCTGGCTGTTGATTTACCAATCAGTGGACGATAAAGACAGTGGACATTATGCGGTGGGGGCAATGATGCTGGACCGACGACACCCAGAAAGAGAACTGTACCGAGGCAGATATCCAATTATAGAACCGGACCGATGGTACGATAACGAAGGATTTAAGGCGGGAGTGGTGTATCCGTGCGGAGCAGTAGTAATTGACGGTCAGTTGCTGGTTTATTATGGCGGGGCGGATAGTCATGTGTGTGTGGCTACGGCTAACTTGGATGAATTTTTAGCTAAACTGGAGAGCGGAGATAAAGTAGAATTAAGAGAAACTTATTTGGGAGTGGAAAAAAATGATAAAAAGACTTGATCAAAATCCAATTTTGGTACCGGACAAGCAAAATAAGTGGGAGGCAAGGGGTAGTTTTAATCCGAGCGTGATTAAATTTTCTGACGGATATAAAATGGTTTATCGGGCGGTATCGGACGAAGGCAGGTCAATAGTGGCAGTGGCAGAAAGCCGAGACGGTCTAGACTGGGAGAACAGAAAAGAGCTAGTGGTACCAAGTGAGGAATGGGATAAGTGCGGTTGTGAGGATCCAAGAGTAAGCTACATGGAGGGGAAGTATTACATTTTTTATACGGCGATTTCGGTCTGGCCGCCGGAGGCCAAGGGAATTAAGGTGGGGGTGGCAATCAGTCAGGATTTGAAAAAGATTGAAGAAAAACATTCGGTAACGCCGTTTAATGCTAAAGCAACGGGTTTGTTTCCGGACAAAGTAGACGGAAAGTATGAATTGGTGGTGACAGCGGATACAGATATTTTGCCACCCAAGATCGGAATGGCCAGGGCAGAGAAAGTGGAAGATTTTTGGGATGAGGATTTTTGGCAGCAGTGGTACAATAAAATTGGAAAATATCAGTTGAGGTTGAGCCGACTAAATACTGACCAGATAGAAATTGGAGCGTTACCGGTAAAAACCAATGAAGGATGGTTGTTTTTTTATGCCCACATATCCAATTATTTTGAGGAGAAAAAGAGAATTTTTGGAATTGAGGCGGTGGTAACAGACCTAAATCAACCGACTAAGATTATCAAAAGAACGGACGGTCCCCTACTGATGCCAGAGACAGAATACGAGAGATCAGGTGAGGTGAAAAATGTGATTTTTCCCAGCAGCGCTCTGGACATGGGCGACAAGTGGCGGATTTATTATGGGGCGGCAGATACTTTTGGGGCGGCGGGAGAAATTGATAAAAAGAGACTTGAGCAAATTATGAATAAAAATCCGATTGGACGGGTGATTAAGTTGAAAAAAAGTAAAAAGAATCCGATTTTGACAGCCATAAAGGAACATGCCTGGGAAGCCAAGGCAGTGTTTAATCCGACAGTGATAGAAGAAGACGGCAAGTTTTGGGTGATTTACCGAGCCTTGTCGGAGCAGATGGTGTCAACAATGGGGTGCGCTATCAGTAAGGATGGATATAATTTTTATTGGCGACTGCCGGAGCCAATTTATGTGCCGAGGATGAATTACGAACAAAAAAAGGTGGAGGGAAATTATTCGGGGTGCGAGGATCCAAGAATCACAAAAATAGATGATAAGTTTTATATGTGCTACACGGCCTATGACGGGGCAGGGCCGCCACGGGTGGCCATGTCTTGGATAGAAAAAAAAGATTTGGTAGTCCAGAACTGGCTGTGGAGCGAACCGATATTGATTTCACCGCCAAGCGAAGATAACAAAGATGCCTGTTTGTTTCCGGAAAAAATTCAGGGTAAATATGTATTGCTGCATCGGGTGGGAGGAAAGGAGATAGCGGTGGATTGGCTTCTAGATTTGAATCACTTTGACGGAGCTAACTGGCTGGAAAAAGAAGGGGCGATAGAGCGGATCAGGGGTAGCTGGGAAGGAGCTAAAATCGGCATTGCCGGACCACCGATTAAAACAGAGAAAGGCTGGTTGCTTTTGTACCACGGAGTGTCGGAAATTGACGGGCAATATCGGGTGGGGGCGATGATATTGGATTTACTGGAGCCGACGAAGGTTTTGGCAAGAACAAAATATCCAATATTGGAACCGACTCAAGACTTTGAGAAAAAGGGATTGATGGATAATGTAGTATTCCCCTGTGGAGCGGTGGTGGTTAACGGCCGCTTGTTTGTTTATTATGGCGGGGCAGATTGCGCAGTGGGGGTGGCAAGTATTAAACTTGAAAAACTGTTAAAGTATCTGGGAGCACAAACCGAGAATCCGTCTTAAAAAGTCTTAGCAATTAGGAGTAAAAAAACAAATCAGTTAGCGGTTAATTCGGCAAAGATTTGTCGGACCGACACTATACCCTGCTCGCGGGATTTAGGGGCGTTGGAGCCGGCAAAAACTATACCGTGTTCGACATCAGCGTTGCGGGATCTGACGAGGGCATCCATGATGCAATAATCTTGGCCACTGTCTCGGAGGCTGCAACGTTTTAAACAGCCAATAGTACACTGATCGCCAATATCCTCTCTTCTAGCGACTCTTTCGGAAAACTCGGTTTCGACAACCCGGCCCATAATACCCACCGGACTTTTGGTGAGAACGGTGTCTTTGGCTTCTTGGTATTTTTGTTTGAATTTAGAAGGAAATTCGCATTCG
This sequence comes from uncultured Gammaproteobacteria bacterium, assembly GCA_964598275.1. Taxonomy (GTDB): domain Bacteria; phylum Patescibacteriota; class Microgenomatia; order UBA12405; family UBA12405; genus JAHIEZ01. Next base: position 12,356 of record CAZRAZ010000011.1, read on the forward strand.
GGAGTGCAGACAAAACGGGTGGCCATTTGAACTCCGTTGGCACCTAAGGCCAGCATGTGATTAATATCCTGGCGATGCCAAATTCCTCCGGCGGCAATTATAGGGATGGACCACTTTTGTTCTTCAAAAAAACGGCGAATTTGAGGAATGACAATCTCCATCCTTAGAGCCGGATCGTTAACCTCATCCTCGGTGGCTGCACCCAAGTGGCCTCCGGCGGTGGCCGGCTCTTCAACAATAATGGCATCGGGCAATCTGTTGTGTTGGTGAAGCCAGCGCCGACAAATAATGCTAGCGGCCCGAAGAGAAGAAACCATGGGAACGATGGCAACTTCAGGATGATCGGCAATTAGGGCTGGCAAGTTAAAAGGCAAGCCGGCACCAGAAACAATGATATCGGCTCCATTTTCTATCGCCGCGCGAACAAGACCATTATAGTCAGTGACAGCATATAAGATGTTGACAGCATGAATACCGTGAGGATCCATTTTTTTGACGTTGAAAAGTTCGTCTTTGAGGGCTTGGCGGTCAGCCTCTTGAGGGTTTAGGTGTTGATACTCAGGACGGCCAAGACCTCTACCAACTCCACCAATGGTCCCGAGCCCTCCACATTGAGATACTGCCACAACCAAGTCTGCACCGGAACCTCTAATTGACATGCCACCCTGGACTATAGGAAAGTTAATCTCGTGCCGGCCAATTCTTAAAGATGGTAGGCTTTCTGCACCCATAAAAATATATTACAGAAACTGATCTTATTTTTGAAGAGGTAAAACAAAGAGAGTAATTGACATTATTTTTTTAAAACATTTCACTATGATAATAAAAAAAATCCTGCAAACAACCGAAGTTCTTGCAGGAGAGTTTAGTAAGAGTATTTTGGTGTATAACTTTTATATTGTCAAATAAAAATGATCCTATGAAATATTTTGTTTATATCCTGCGGACGTCTGAAAACACTCTTTATACCGGCCAGACAAATAATTTAAAAAGAAGACTCTTAGAACATAAGAAAAAATCAGTAAGATCGGCAAGATATATGCGACGCTTTGCTGATTTTAAGTTGGTATATTGCGAAAAATATTCGACCAGAAAGGAGGCAACGGGAAGAGAGGCAGAGATTAAAAAGTGGCGGAAAGCTAAAAAAGAGGTTCTGGTTAGAACATCAGGTCGATAGCTTTGGTGTAGACAGACTTGGCAATAGCGTAGTTTTGAGGAGAAAGCATGGCAAAGGATTCCATCATAATGCCGGAATTGACCTCCAGAACTAAATATTTATTGTCGGTTTTTATAATGTCGACGGCGGCAAAGGATAAATTTAGGGCTTGGGCGCAGGCGAGAGCCAGCTTTTTGAGGCGGGTAAGAAGGGCCGGGTTGGTAATAATTTCCGGCAGGGCACCTTGACCAAGATTGTGTTTCCAGACCAAGTTTAAAGAGTCGCCCGATTTGGGAATTTGATCTAAACAATCGGCATAAGTTTGGACGGCTTGTTTGACAACTTCGGGGGCAAGTTCTTGCTTGGATTTAGCCATAATCAGCTCGGCGATACTTAAACGACCATTACCAATAATACTTGGGCGAGTTTTGCAATAAATTAATTGGCAGTTATTTTTTAAGACATAGACGCGATATTCGTTTTTGATGTCATAAAAAGGAGAAAGGGAGATGGCCCGATTGGTAGTGAATAGTTCGTGAACGGCTTTTTCTAAACTTAAACAGTCTTGCGTATGGAAAATACCGTAACCGCCGGCACCCTGATTGGGTTTGCAAACCAAATTAAAATGATGTTTTCGGGCAAATTTTAAAATATTTGTCCAGTTGCCTGCCGAAGAAATATATTCAGCTTGACGGGGATGAAGAAAAAGACGATGTTCGACATGGGGAATATGATTAAACTCTAAAAGATCGGAAACGGCGCTTTTGTCCTTGGCAATCAGTTGAGTAACAGCCGAATTTAGACCAAAATCGTAGCCGTAGATGTATCTAACTTGGCCTTTTTTTTCGAGCCTAATAATCCAGTCTTGAGAAAAGGTGGTCATTTTAATTTTCTTTTCCTTGGCAATTTGGCGGAGGATTTGGACTAAAATTCGGTGGTTATTTTGGATTTCCATAAGCTGATTTTAGCAGAAAACGGTCAACAAGACTGGCGAAAAACGGCATAAACAAAAATGGTGGCCAGACGGGAAACAAAGAAGAGGGACGGTGATATACTAAGACCATGTCTAAAGGAGAAAAATGGTTTGCCTTGTCAACAGGAAGCCTGGGGCCCTTTGCCAACCTGTCTGATTTGGAATGTGCGTGGGGAAAAGAAGTGTTGGAAATGCTTAATTTTGCCGGTCCTGAAGTGATTGCTTGGCGAGGCTGGAAAAAAACATTGTCCGAAGCCCAAGAAATGGGATTGAGGGTGGCAGGAATACATGGCAGAACAGGAGGTGAGGGATTAATAAGGAGGTGTCTGGATGCCTCTTTGGCCCCTACCAGTGATTTGTTGAGTCAGGGAAAAAAAGACGGGCCCTATGTGTTGATACACGAATCGGAGGCAAGAAAAGAGGAGGTAAAAGAGGGAGTAATAAAAAGAGCAAAAGGATTGATTATGATAGAAAATTCGACAGGATCTTGTTCGTTAGAAAGCGTGGTGGAGATGGTGGAATTTTTACGGTCGCAAAATGTAGAAGCAAAGTTGATGTTTGATTTGTTTCATTACTACAGATATCTTCAATCAGGACTAGAGGAAGGCTGGAGAAAAACTCTAGATAAACTGGAAGAAATGTTGTCTCTTGAGGCTATAATGGGAGGAATACACTTACCGTTGGGAACTGATTTGGGTGATTCGTTTCCCTTGGAGCAAATTAGCAGGGGAATGTGGATGAGACTAAAAAATATAAGAGAAGACCTTGAACTCCTGCTGGTAGTAGAAAACCAGCAAGAAATGCCAGGAGCGCTAATGCCGATGATTGTAAGGGGACAAAGAGAAAGAAATGGAGGAATGATAAAAATCCTAGGAGATGAGGGCATTATTTAAGAGTAGTTTTAGACACGGGAGGACTAGTTTTTGATTTGAGTCGACCAGGTGATAAAAATTTGGCGCATTTGGGTATGAATGTTTTTTTATTTTTTATAAACCAGGCGGTGGCCAACAGAAACTGATAGATTTTGATGGGTGCGGAGGTATTCTTCCAAGACCTGCTAGGCGGAGGTGGTGACGACCTTGCTTGGACCGGCGGCCAATAATTGTTTTTCGGATAAATTTAAATAGGTTTCACAATTTTTGGAGTGGTAAGCCTGGAGGGTAAGAGTGTATTTTTTGGTAGGAGAAACATTTTTGCCGTTGATTTTGAGGGAAAGCAATTTTTTTGAAGAGTCGCTATAGGCGGCAGAAACGGATGAATTAACCTGATAGCACTCCCCTTCTCCGTCACGATTTGAGGGACGCATAATGTGGGCAAAAAGAGTTTTGAGGTCGGCGCCGGTAACGGTAAAGCGCGTTAAACTGTCGTCGTAAGGAAAGCAGGCCATAAAATCTTTGAGGGTAACCAAGGGGCCCAGAGACTTGGTTCTGATGGAACCACTGCCGATTAAAAGCAGATCGGAAAGGCTGGCCGGAACAAAGGCATCGGCAACCAGATTGCCAAGCTCGGTTTCGATTTCTCTTAAGGGGTGAGTGTGAACTTTGGCAAGTTTGCTTATTAGAGTGTTGTATTTTCGGTCTACCTGCGTTTTAAAGGAGTTAATGAACTTTTCCAGCTGAAGATCGGGAGGGGCAATGCCGTCTCTAATGGGGACAAGCTGCCAGTGATAGTCGATGATACTGTTGGTGTCGTCGTCAACAGTGATGTCGAAACGACCGATTTGATCGGTGCCTACACCGGCTTGAGCAATTAGAATATTGTTGACCTTGGTCGGTTTGTCTAAAATCGTATGAGAATGACCGCCGATAATTATATCAACTCCCCAGGCGGGGTCTAAAATTTTGGCCAGTTTGATATCTGATTGATAACCGATGTGGGTTAAAAGAATGGTAAGATCGATATCGTCGTTTTTGTAGGCGTTGCAAATTTTGCCAACTTCGCGACTGGCTTCTTCGACAGAAACGAAACTACCAATCAGGGAATCGGTTTTGAGAGAATCCATAACTTTTTCGGTTAAAATGCCGGTGAAAAGAATGTCGAAGCCTGATTTGTTTAAAATAAGGTGAGGATTCATTAATCTTTTGTTGTATTTTTTGATGTAGAGATTGGCATTAACGATGGGGAAGTTGGCCATTTTTTCTAAAAAAAGCAGATGGGGCAGGCCGTAATCGACTTCGTGGTTGCCCAAAGCAACCACATCGGGAGCCAAATAATTCATAATTTCGATGGTAGAGATACCCTTAAATTCGGAATCGATTAAAGAACCCTGAAGCATATCGCCGGCAATCAGATATAAAACGTTTCCTTCTTCGGCTCTGATCTTATTGATGTAACCGGACAAAAGAGACAGACCGCCGATTAAATCTTTTTTGCCTTGGGCCATCTCGGATAAGAAATCACCATGCATGTCGTTGCTGTGAAGAATGGTAAAGCGTTTGGTTTTCATGAACTATTTTAACTCTTTTGGCAGAGGGCAAGATGTGATAAAAATAATGATATGAAAAAAATAATTATGACCGGGTCGCATGGGCGGGTGGGAACGGCTTTGATGGCCGGACTGAAAGACAAGTATAAAATTTATGAGATAAACAGAAGCGGAGAGGAAAGCGAGACTTATTTTTTGGCCGATGTGGCAGATTTTGATAAATTAAAAGAGGTTTTTGCCAAAATCGGACCGGTGGACGGCCTGGTGCATTTGGCGGGTGATCCAAGGATGGAGGCAGATTGGCAGTCGATTTTGAAAAGCAATATTGAGGGGACAAGAAATGTGTTTGAGGCGGCCAGATTAAGCGGAATTAAAAAGATTGTTTTTGCCAGCACTAATCATGTGATGGGAGGATACGAAGGAATTCCGTCTGGTTTATATAAAGAAGAAACGACGAAACTAATAAAAACAAGCGATCCGATTAGGCCCGATAGCGATTATGGAGTAAGCAAGGCTTTTGGGGAAGCGATGGCGAGGATGTATTACGAAGTTTACGGGATGAGTTTTATTTGTTTGAGGTTTGGCAGTATCAGCGCGGAAAACCGCCCGCTGGACGAAAGACAGAAAAAAACCTGGCTGTCGCATCGGGATTTGGCGCAATTGGTGGATAAAGGTCTGGAAAGCAAAGTCGGGTTTGGGATATATTTTGGGGTGTCGAATAACAAGGGCCGGTTTTGGGATATAGAAAATGCTAAAAAAGACTTGGGCTATCAACCAAAAGATAACGGCTCCGGGTACTTGTAGAAAAAAGTGTTGTGGTTTACAATAAGGGCAGTACTTTAAAAAATTGGCCAAAAACTAAAAATCTAAAGAAGCAAAGCTTGTCTGATTGCCAGATAATGTTTGGCTTTTTTATTCTTTTTAGTTTTTGGCGGTAGAAATTACAAGCCCAAAGAAGGCGATGAGCGGTCTTTTTGACCATTGATCGTCTTCTTTGGGTAGGGAAAGACCCAAGAAGGGGAAGGGGGTGCAAAAGCACCTACTGGTGGTCTCGGCGTCGTGGGTCGTCCGTATCCGTATGTGTCTGGAGGTGCCTCGTGCGAAATCTCAAGTGTCGCAGTCCCGCTTCAGTGTCCAACATCACTGTGGTGCTACATCTGGCCAACATGACCGACCTGGCCGTCATCATGGTGGACCGCGAGGGCACGATTTCCTGATTGAGGAGCCGTTTCAGGGGAAAGTGATCCTCGGGCGGGGGTAGATAAGCAAGCCATCAGGCTTGAAGGAGAGAAACGAAAGATCTCTTACCCCCGCCCAAAACCCACCCACAACCTCTCAAAATCCACCCCTCACCCCACTCCCACCCACTCTACCGCCAAAAACATTTCACAAAAACAGATAGCGGATTTAGAGGCGCCTGAATTAATAGATTTAATCCCAGGGAGTACAGGAAGAACTGACCGAAGCGGCGCAGGCACGGCATTGAAAATTGTAGCAACCGGAACGGGTAAGGGTGTAGGAATTTAAACTGCCGACTTGGTTTTGAGCGAGAGCAGAGCCGATATCGGCAGTAGCCCCGTCGGCAAAAAGGATTCTGAAATCAAAATGGTGGGCGACAACAGTAGAACGACAGGTGAGTTTGATCTGCTGGCCTAAAACCGGATTTGGAGGCAAGGGATCAAGCGCGGGCAGAGGACCAAAAGCGGTCAAAGACCGGCAAGCCAAGGTAGGCGCAGTGGGATTGGTGACGGGAGTGGGCGTTGAAGTGGGGACCGGAGTGCGGGTTGGGGTAAGGGTGGGCGTTTTGGGCGGGGCGTGAGCGGCCATCCAATCGACAAGGGCCTGACCGGCGGCAGTCAATTTTGATCTGACGGGGGGCGGAGCCGGCAGGAAGTGTTGGGCGGGATCAAAAAGGGAACAGCCATAGAGGCCTGAATTTAAAGAAAACCAGCCAAATTTTTGAATCATTTTGTAATTATCCGATGGTTGTCCCAAAGAAGGATCGACGGAAGAGTTGGTGGTAAGATAGTTCAGAACTTGAGGGATGAAGGCGGCGATTTTTGAGGAAGATTCTTCTCGAGCACAGGCCTCGGTGATAATCAGGGATTTGTTTTGGTCGCCCCAGTCTTTCATTTTTTGACGAACCTGACGAACCTGGCCGGCAAAAAAGGTGATGTTGCCGCTGTAGATATTGACACGATAAACATCGATGGGCGGATTGGTTTTATAATTTGTGCGATAATGATAACGAAGATCTTCATAAAAGGCGGTATTGGCGGCGCTGCGCATGGCGGCGACGGCCACTTGGTAAGTGGGGTTGATGGCTTTGATGACTTGGTAGCAATCGTGATAAGCAACGGCATAATTTCGGGTGGTGTCGGCTTGAGTATTTGAAGTGTAAACTTCGTTGCCAACGAAAAAGGTGGTGCCATCGGGGAATTTGTCGGGACGGGCAGAAACATAATTTTTGAAACTATCATCACAGACGGCACCCCAAATCATGGGAAAAAACTGGGGGCCAAAACCCGGAAGGAAATCAACGTTATAAGCATAAGTCCAAGTAAAATACCAGCCCAGATTAAGGGGCTGGTAGTTATACCAGTGAAGATAATCGGCGGGAGAATGAGAGTGAACGCCAACACCAATGCGAGAAATTTCGGACAAGGGAAGAGCGGTGGCGTAACTGTTAAAAGTTTGAGGTTGGATAAATTTTTTTGTTAAGAGAAAAAGAAGGGCGAGACTGAAAGTAAA
>CAZRAZ010000012.1:0-10810 GCA_964598275.1 uncultured Gammaproteobacteria bacterium
CCTTCGGCATCATTATATTCGCGATACTGCAATCTTCCCTCTACAAACACCCGTCTACCCTTAGCCAGAAGTTGAGAACAAAGTTCGGCCAGTTTGTTCCAAGCCACAATCCGATGAAATTGAGCTGCTTCTTTCCGCTCCCCATCTCTGGTTGTCCACGACCTATTGGTCGCCAAACCAAAACTAATCACCGCCATTCCTGCCGGGGTATATTTCAATTCAGGATCCCGGGTTAAATTACCTATTAACGATACCCTGTTAAGACATCTACTAGCCATATGTTTACTCTTCTAAATTTTTAATATTAAAAAACGAATAACTTCCGTTTGTCTATTCAAAAAAACATTCACTTTTCCCGGTTTTAAACCTTCTTTACCCGCTATCTCAAAAATTAAAAACATTCCCGTTTCATTTTTCTCTATTTTATAAGCCAAATCTTTTAAACCCCATTCTTTTTTAGACTTCACTTTCATTCCCTCTTTTTCAATTTCAGCCACTATCCTATCCTCCAAAAGCACCCTCTCTTTTTCTTCTAATTTGGGGTCTACCACTACCACTACCTGATATTTATTTTTATTTGACTTCATTTACAGAAATTAGATTAACACAAAGACTCCAATTTTACAATTCCATAGAGTGCAGTATTTATCTAGTCCTATGCACTAAATTAATCGTTTTTCTTTTTCAAATGATAACCGTCGTTTTCATCCGTCAATACCCATCCCTTTATCTCGATTTCTTTCCTCAACTCATCCGCCTTTTGCCAATTTTTCTGCGCCCTGGCACTCTCCCGCCACTTAGCCAATTTTTCTATTTCGAAGGGAATTTTATCCTCTGCCATCGTCAATTTTCCCAAATTCAAACCCAGTACCCTGTCAAAATCAAGCACTGTTGCCAGTTTGTCCGCCTCCGACATATTCGACTTGACCACCTGTTGTACTAAAGCCACCGCCTCTGCCGTCGACAAATTATCGCTAATCTTTTCTACAAATTTAAGTCTATATTTCTCATTAACTTTCCCCTTCTTCTCACCGACCGCTCTCATCCAAAACTTCACTTTTTCTCTCAAACTTTCCAAACCCGTTTCTGCCGCCTTAAGCGACACTTCGGAAAAAACCAGTCCCTTGCTAAAATGAGATTGCAACACTAAATATCTAAACGCCAGTGGATCATAGCCCTCTTTCACCAAATCCTGCACCGTCACCCCTCCACCTGCCGATTTACTCATTTTCCTCTCTTTCAAGCTCAACCACGCATTATGCACCCAAAAATTGGCCGTATTTTCCCCAAACGCCCCATATCCCTGGGCAATCTCGTTAGTATGATGCACTCCGATATGTTCTATCCCTCCGGTATGAATATCAAATTTTTCTCCCAAATAAGCTGTCGACATGGCCGTACACTCCAAATGCCAACCGGGAAAACCTCTTCCCCAAGGACTATCCCAGGCCATCTTATGATTCGGTTGATTAATCACCCACAATAAAAAATCCCAAGGATGTCTCTTTTCTTTGTCTACCTCCACCCGCTTACCCGCTTCCATTTCCGCTAATTTCAAATTGGCAAATTTAGCATAATCGGCAAATTTTGCCGTATCAAACACTAAACCGGTTTTAGTCATGTAAGCAAAACCATTTCTTTCTATTTTTTTGGCCAATTCTATTTGCTCTTTTATATGTTCCGTTGCTCTTGGCAATTTATCGGGCCGACTAATATTTAATCTGTCCATACTCTCCAAAAACTGTTTTTCATAAATTCTCGCCACCTCTTCCGGACTTTTTCCTTCCCTTTTTGCTCCCTTTTCCATCTTATCCTCCCCGCTATCCTCATCCGAAGTCATATGCCCCACATCCGTTATATTCATCACCCAAGTCACCCCATAACCTAAATATCTTAAACTTCTTACCAAAAAATCCCAACTTAAAAAAGCGTACATATTACCAATATGCTGGTTCCAGTAAACCGTCGGCCCGCAGGAATATACCCCCACCCGTCCCTCGACAATTGGTTTCAACTCCTCCTTCTTCCTGGTTAAAGTGTTGTAAAGTTTCATTATCAATTATTATACCTAATCCGGTTTTTTGCTAAATTCAGAGGTCGCCGACATATCAGAATTACTTGGTTTCTTTTTACCAGAAATCAAAGCGCTTCCCCGCGATTTCTTTCTTTTTGACGGGTCGGAAGACTCTGTGTTCATATCGGCCAAAGCCTGTCTCTCCCTGGCCTCCTCTGCCCTTTTTTGCTCAATCTGCTGCAAAGATGCTTTTTCCTCCTCCTCTTCTTTTCTCTTTTTTTCTTGTCTTATTACATCCATCTCCTCCTCCAGCTTCCGTCCGAATTTTGCCATCTCAAATCTTTTTTTTTGCTCATCCTCTCTTTTTTTTCTATCCAAATCGCGATCTGCCACCGGTTTAATATCACTCACCCAATCCGCTCCGCTTATCCCTCCCGCCACCCCTTCTGCTATCTTTCCTCCCTGTTTTACTGCCTCTTTCCCCGTCTCCTCCGCCAACTGTCCCAAACCGGAAATTACGTTTTTAACCACTGTTTTCATCTTACCAATCCTTCCTGCCCTCCATGGCTCGACTCAAAGTTGCCCCATCGGCATATTCCAGTAAAGCCCCCATCGGCAAACCACTGCCAATTCGACTGACCTTTGGCAAAAACTTCAAACTATCCAATCTTTTTTTAATATACAAAGCCGTTGCTTCCCCTTCCATCGTCGAATTAGTCGCCAATATCACCTCTACGTTTTCACCAAACGCTCTTACTCTCTCCAATAATTCAGCAATCTTCAAATCATCCGGCCCCACATGATTTAAGGGATTTATTACCCCTCCCAAAACATGATAAACCCCCTTAAATCCTCCCACTGCCTCCAACGCCATCACATCCACAAAACCCTCTACCACACAAATCTGTTTTTGGTTTCTAGTGCTATCACTGCAAATCGAGCATATTTCCTTTTCTGCCACTCCAAAACATTTTTGACAAACCAGCACTGTTTTTTTTAAATCTAGTAAATTCTCTGCCAATTCCTCCACGTATTCTTCCGATGTCGACAATAGATAAAAAACCAAACGACTGGCACCCCTTGGCCCAATCCCCGGCAATCTTTCAAAACCATCTATCAATCTTCTTACCGCTTTGGGGAAATTAGCCATATTTTTCTTAAACCAAGCCCTCTCCTCCCAATTCTTTCATTTTGGTCATCGATAATTTGGCCGCCTTTTTTAAAGCCTTATTAATCGTCTCTGTCAACATCTTGTTTTCCGCTCCGTCAATTACCAAATTTTTAATTTTCGGTTCTCCCATCGCCATGAATCCTCCCACTTCTACCTCAATACCATTTTCATCAACCTCTGCCGACAACCTCTCCACTTCTCTTTTTAATTTAAATACCCTCGCCATTAATTTTGCTTTATCTCCAATCATATTTTTTAAAAATACTAACCTCTTATTTTAAATTGAAACCCCTAAATTGTAAATGCCTACCCGAATATCTCTTTAGCCGCATCATACAGATCAGTTTCATCTAAATCATTCTTTTCACTACTTTCTACCTCCATCGTTTTTGCCGCCACCCTCGGTTTCCTTTCTCCCTCACTTAATACACAATTCAAAAGTAGTCGACAATCAAAAATCTTGGCCAAACCTTCTTCCACAATTTTTCTGTTTTTCTCTTCCTCCAACCTATCCTTATGAAAAGGATAAAACACCTCCAAAATCAGTCTATTTTCCTCCACTCTCTTGGGTCGAGCCGACCTCATAAAGGCCTCTACACTATGATTAAAAGGTTTTACCGCCGCCAACACCTCCGGCCATTTTTCCTCCACCACTGCCATCGTCAAATCAACTTTCGTTATCGGTTTCTCTTCCGCTTTCTCTTCGGGTTTTTCGGTTTCAAACTCTTCACTCTTTTCTGGACTAAAATCTTTAGCAAAATCAACTACCGCCAATTCCAAAGGCAGCTGATCTATCTCGACAAATTTTTCCTGTCTTCCCGCCTCAATTAATAGTTGCAAAAACTTCTCCAGCTCTGTCAATGCCAACCCTTCCCTGTCTTTTTCCAAACAAAAACCAGCTAATAATCTTTTTTGGAAGTACTCCAGATAATCAGCTCTCAAATGTGAAAAGTCCACCCCTTTTGCCGCCATCTTTTCCAAAGTTTCTAAAATTTTTTTTGTCCTGCCGAATCGAAGATCTTCTTCCAGTTGCCCTCCGTCATAATCACCTACTCTATCGGCAAAATATTTTTCTACCTCGCTTACCCCAATTTTTTTACCATGCTCCATAAAAATTTCATTTATTGTTTTATGTAAATTTCTAAAACTACCGTCACTTTTGTCCACCACCATCGAAACCGCCTCTTTTTTCACCTTCAAACCTTCTGCTCTAATCACCCTCTCCAGCGAACCCCGCAACTCCTCCCTGCTTCCCTTTCTAAAATCAATTCTAATCAATCGGGACAGCACCGTCTCCGGAATCTTATCCGCATCGGTCGTACATAAAATAAATAAGGTGTGTCTTGGCGGCTCTTCCAAAATTTTTAACAAAGCATTAAAAGCTTCCTTGGTCAACATGTGTACCTCATCAATCACAAACACCTTTATTTTCAGCTTACTGGGCAGTAAATAAGCTCGCTCTTTTATTAACCGCATATCATCAATCCCTCTGTTAGACGCTCCGTCAATTTCAATAATATCCATGCTTTTTCCGGCCTCTATTTCTATACAATTACCACATTTGCCGCAGGCCTCTATTCCCATCGGCTTTTCACAATTGACCGATTTTGCCAAAAGCCTAGCCGCCGAAGTTTTACCTGATCCTTTTGGCCCCGCCAGCAAAAACGAGCCCGGCCTTTCCTTGCTAGTTAAAATTACCGTCAAAGTTTTGGAAACTTCCGGCAAATCTAACTCCGAAATCTTTCTGGGTCTGTGTTTTAAATAAAAAACCGACATAGAAAATTTAACCAAAATCCCCCCGCTTTAACAATACTCTCTTCTATATCAATCCACCAAAGCTTCCATCCCATGTCTTAACCAATCCAGCAAAACCCGGTATATTCCGCTTTTCAAAAAAACGGCTTCATATCTTAATTTTTCATTACAAATCACCATATCCCCCAAACGTCTCAAACCATCTTTATCTCTATCAGGTTTTAGAGAAAAGGACAAAACCTGCGGCACATATGCCATCTGCCTATATTCCATGTTTAATTTTTTTGCCCGCCTTCTACCACAAAACAATAAACTCAATTCTGATCTGTCCAGCCCGCCCTCTTTCAGCACTTTTTTAGCCAAACCTACCACCCTCTTCTCGTCTAAACCCCAATTTTTATAATGCTTTACCAAAACCCTGTTACTCACTTGTTTTTGCTTTTAACACCTTTGCCACCATCGCCCCATCAGCCTTACCCTGTAACTTAGCCATCACTATGCCCATTAACTGACCAAAATTAGCTTCTTTATTATCAGATAACACCTCTACCACCACCTTCTCAACACCCTCTTCCGACATTTGTTCCGGCAAATACTTTTCCAAAACCGAAATTTCATAGTCAGATTCTTCTACCAAATCACTCCTGCCGGCTTTTTCAAATATAGCCCTCGCCTCATTTTTATTCTTCAACTCTTTGGCTAAAACCGACAACGCCTCTGCCTCCGTCATTTCACCCGGAGGCAGTTGCATCTCTTTCTTATCCAAAAGCGATATCAAAAAACGTAAAGCCGACACCTTAGCTTTGTCTCCGGCTTTCAGGGCATCTCTACTTTCTATTTGCAACTTACCTTTAAGCAACATTTCTTCTCCTTTTGGCTCGGCGTCGACATTTTTGTTGATGAATAATTATTTTTTTCTTGGCATATCTCAACTCCGATGGTTTACTGTAAGCCACTCTTTTTTTGATTTCTTCAGCAATATCCTCTTCCAAACACAAACGCCTAAACTTTCCGATAATATCATCTTTCGACTCACCTTTCTTTTTTTTGACAATTATTGGCATTAATTCACCTCCCTTATTCGGGAATTTTCAATCCGCTATTTTAACCCAAAACTATTTTTCTTGCAAACATTTTATCCTATCCACACTGTTAATCACTCCGTTGCCATCATAATCACCCTCACACTCACCGGCAGTCGGTTTCACCGTCGTCGTTCCCGCATCACCCTTTCGGCAATCAATCACATCCAAACTGTTAATCACCCCATCACCATTATAATCAAAACCACCGCCGCAATCAGTCGTGTTTGTCGCCGGTACCAAAGTCGGTACCAAAGACACCACCGCGCCAACATCCTCCGCCACCGTCTTAAAAGAATACGGTATTCCCCCATTATCAAAAACATCATCTCCCACTCTAATCCGATAATAATAATTAACCCCTGATTTTAACGGCGCTAAAGACACCTTATGAATAATCACCGCCTCACTTTCTACCGCTCTTAAAAGTAAACTGGCCGGAGTCGTTCCATACTCCACCACCCCCATCGACTCTCCATCAGATTGCCAATTTATTACCGCCCCCCTACCGTCACTATTCGACAGCGCTGTTACATTTTTTGGCTCCAGCCCGGCTGCCGCTGAACCTAAATAATTTCTGACAGTACCGATTCCCATCACCACCAACGCCCCCGCCAACAACAGGATTAAAACAATTATTATTGTTTTAGCGTTTATTTTACCCTTCATCTCAAAGCCACTTTAACATTAACGCCCCCAGAAATGTCACCAATCCAAAAACCATCATCCCCAAAATTTGTGTCAAACCACCAGTTTGAGGTAATTGACTGGCAGTCGGTGCCGCCGCCGCTTCCCCTGGCACTGGTGTTGCCGTCGGATCCGGACTACTGGTACCCGCTGTTATTGTGTAGGAGCCACTTTTATTACTGACACAACTAATTATGTCCATCGCGTCCGTATTTATAATATTAGACTCGCTGATCGAACCAGCGCTGCAAGAAAAATTAAGACTGGCTGTACCCACCGCTTTCGCTTTAAAGTTAAATTTCAAAAAAGCCCCGCTTATACCTTCCGAGCCTACCGGAGTATTGCTAATCGATGATGCTGTCATCGAAAAAGTACCGGCGCCATTGCTAAAACTCATATATTGTGGATTAGAAAAATCAGATTGAAACATCCCCCAAATTGTACTGCTTGTCACCTTCTCAATCGACACCATCTCCAATTTAGCGCTATCAAAAGTACCAAATACATCCAAACCAGCCACGCCATCTCCCCCGGAATTTACATCCACCACCACCGAAAAACTATCCCCCACTTTATAATCACCCGTAGTTGGAGTCAGTCCATAAGAACCGACTGCTTCCACCGCTCCAGCTCTAACCCCCGTTAAAACCAACATCAACAGCAAAACCAAAACAAAAGATACTTTTCTATTCAACTTCTATATTTAAACCATTAACCGAAAAAGGTAACGCCTGCCCGCTTCCATTTCCCACAAACATAGTAACAGAAGTTTCACCCTCCGCGCCAGTAGCAAATCCTAAGTCAAAACTCCCCACCTTAAGCGGTCTTACCATAAAAGACATCAAAGACACTACTTTAGCCTCATTCACTGCATAACCATCTTTATCCACCACCATATAATTTACCACCACCAAATTTTTCTTTTTACTAACTTCAGAAAAAACCGGCGCCGGCAAATCATTATTAACAGTCAAACCGCTAATGTCAAAAACTTCCGGATCATAAGTTACATACACCTCCAAAGAATCCAACCTAACCGCTTCCAAAGCGGTCAAGTTAACTTCCACCTCATAATCCTGACCCGTTTCCATCCTTCGACTTTCAGTTGCAAAAGACAAAGACAGCATCGGCTCTTCCGCCCAAGCTTCCTCTTCCAACACCGCCGATTCCGCTACATCTTCATCCGTCAATGGTATCATCTCTTTTTTCTTATTCTCCATTCCCGTTATCAACACTATACTTTCTATAATTACCACCACTGCCACTAAGGGCAACAGGTATTTCAAATAATCATCTTTCATTATTTTCATTTTTTAATTAAAATTTAATACAGCTGACTCAGCTTTTCTGTCAGAGACAACATCATGATAGCCAGGTCAACATTACCCACCATGCAGTCGCCGTCAAAATCAGCCTTAGCCACGTTCACCACTGCCGGCGCCGTCCTCACCACGCTAATCTTTGACTTAATGTAAGAAAAGTCCCTGCCGTCTACTCTGCCATCAGGCACCCCTGCCGTTGCCCCGCTAACATCCCCCGCCAATATTCTGTAACCAGTCCAATCATAAATCGGACTATCCTTGGCAGACACTTTTATCTCCCCCCCTGCCTTAGCGTAAAAATCAACCTGCTTATCCTTACCATACTTCATTTGTAGATGTTGTGGTCCTTTGATAAATACCGCCAGGTTCTCTCTCTGATCAAATCCGGTCAGGGGCAGACTACCCCTAAACACCACTTCACCTCCAGCGGTTTTCTCATCCGTGGCAGTCAGAGCCACATTAGCATAAACCGCCGTCTCTCCCCCCCCCAACACAATTACATCCACCGGCCAATTCCGGCCACAAGCGGCAGCCTTATTTCTTAATCCGGTAAAAGCTACTTTAAAGTTAAGTACCGCTGTCTCTGCTTCCGGTTCCGTCGGCACAGGAGACCTAGTTCCGGTTGCTGTCGGACTTGGCGCTGCTCCAGTTGCCGTCGGATTAGGCGCTGCTCCGGTTGCCGTCGGATTAGGCGTTACCTCGCTTACCTTATAATCTCGGCCATTAACCTGACCAATCGCCACCACCTTATCCTCCGAAACAACATTCACTCCCGTAATTGCAGATTTATCCTTAAGTATTTCAAAAGTTCCGGTTCCGGCAGCCACTGCCCTAAACTTAATCTTTGCCATCGGAATCATCCCGGACAACAAGGCGCTCTCACTTTTATTCGTCGTCACTGTCGTATTCAAGCATCTCTTGCCATCATACTCCCTTATTACCGACATTTGAGAATCAAAAGCCGTTGGAGATAATATCTCCACACTGGCAGACACATCATCCACATTACTCTCGTTAAATAATCTCACTTCAGGACCATAACAAATCACCGCCCTGGCAGCGCTCACCTTAGCAGCACCGACAGCGGTAGTAACGCCAACAGATGAATCCACATACCAGCGTATCTCAAAATCACTGCCCACTGCCACTTCTAAAGTTTCTTCATAACCCAAAATAAACATATCTGCTCCGGCAAAAGCCGCTCCTTTTCTGCTGTCTTGATTTTTCATCATCAAAACCAAGGAAGATACCAAAGCTACCAACAGCAACAAACCTATCAGTAGAACAGAACTGTTTTTCTTTATTTTCATATATCCTTAAATAAATCTAACATATATTTTCTATCAATGAAAATATATTTTTTTATTCAATTCTAAATTCCTCATAAAATTTTAAAATATTCACCCCAGAAAAAGGTCCAATCGTCAATCTCTACTCTGCCGTCACAGTTAAAATCTCCTGCCCAATTATCTCTCTCAATCTGACCAAATTCACCTTCAAAATAAGTGCTTCTCCATTTTTCAGCATCATCCAATTCGCAGATCGTTTCCACTGCCCCGCAGGTTCTGCCATCATAACAGCCTACCTTAACTGCCGGTGCATTGGTCGGTCTAACCGTATTGCCTGTTACCGGCGTGTTGGTTAACACTGGCGTGCTAGTTAACACTGGTGTGTTTACCGCGCAAACACAGTTCTCACTGCCGAGGCAACTTGGATTTCGACATTTATTGCTCGCCCCCGTCCAGGTACACATGTTTCCGCCCGAGCACAAAACATTTGTTCCATCAACTCCTCCCAAACTACAAGAATCATTACAGGCACGATACACTGGCGCCGTCGTCGGCCTCACTGTCGGCCCTACCCCCGCCGTCGGCGCCATCGTTGTCGGTGATGGAGCTACACAGGCACAACCGGTACAGTAAGGACTAGTGCAGGCAGGTCCAAACGAAGACCAGCCGGTTACCGCCCGATGACAGCTAAGACTCGCCCAGACTTTTGGGGCAGAACAGGCAGCCTGTCCCACAGAACGACAATAAGTATTAATCGCGCTTTGATTTGACTCTATAAAATCATACTGGGCAGGACAAGCAGTCGGAGCCACGCTTGGAGCAACCGTCGCTCCCGCTTTTACGATGTTGAACGTGACACCGGTTCTCCAGCCAGGAAACATTGGATTAAAATGAGCCCCACAACCGGTACCGGTTTTAATCACCTTATACTCCTGCAAACTCTCCCCTTTGTCAATTATTTCCCAAGTCCCACAAACATAGCCACAGTTAGTCGGTGGAGACAAAGTCACCGTTGTAGCAGCCCCGCTTTTCCCACCCACGTCAAAATGTCCACCCAGTCCATCAGTATGCCAAGACAAACCATCATTTCCTCCGGATACCGACACCGACGCTCCTTTAGTAGTATTACAATCATTTCCGGGGCTCCATCTTTTAGCTCCATCCCAAACTACACCACTAAAAGAAGTTTTTGGAACTGCCGTTGCTGGATTTGTAACACCAACACTAGCGCCAGCAGGCAGACAACACCCATCACCCGGTTCACTACACCAAGTGCTCACTGTCCAGGTCCCTTTAACATTGTTACAACTGGTTTGGCTAGTACACCACGTAGGAGCATTACACACCATTGGTCGTGCTGTCGGTGCTGGGCTTACCCCTCCGCCAACTGTCGGCTTCGGAGTCACACTCAACACAGGAGTCACCGTCGCCGCCACCCCACAAGCACTTGACCCACAATCGGAAAAAGACACACCCGGGGAACTAGTACT
>CAZRAZ010000012.1:10910-18485 GCA_964598275.1 uncultured Gammaproteobacteria bacterium
ACCATACGCACAGTAACACTTCGACACACCGCTCGTCGGCACCGTTGCCGCCCCCGTCGCTCCCGGCCCCGGTCCGGCCGTCGGCGCTGCCTCCCCACAAGCACTTGACCCACAATCGGAAAAAGACACACCCGGGGAACTAGTACTCCACTGACAACTCTGCCTAGTTGGGCCACAACCATACGCACAGTAACACTTCGACACACCGCTCGTCGGCACCGTTGCCGCCCCCTTTCTCACATCCTGATTCTGCTCTACCAACTTTGTTACCAAGGGCACCGCTATTGCCATCATCAACAACCCCAGCAACAAAGGCACCTGTGCCAACCCTCTTATTTTTTTCATCTATTATTAGTAAACACTAATAGTTTTCTTAAGTCAACACACAAAATCCCCTCTTCTTTGTATACTATGTATAGAAAATGACCTCTAACAACCATCCTCTAAAAACCATCCTTTTCTTTCTCCTTCTCCCCTTCCTTCTTTTTGGTCTCAAAAAAATTGTTGACACCCGCAAAAAAGCCGCTGTTTTTTATGCCAACATCATCGTCGACGCTCAAAAAATCGACCGCCTTCTGCCCCAAAACCTCTGGCAAAACCTCGCCCAAGGAGGCGAAGAACCTGTCGACATGCTTGCCCCTGTTGTCACCCAAATCAAAGCCATTACTCCCCAATACATCAGAATCGACCACCTTTTTGACTTCTATCAGGTTTACCAAGGCCCCGACAATTTTGACTTTTCCCGCCTCGACCCGGTTGTTAGTAGCATCATAGAAACCGGCGCCAGACCCTTCTTTTCTCTTTCCTACACCCCCGGCAACATGGTAAAAGATCAAAAAAATGCCGGAGAACCCGAAGACTGGAACCAGTGGTACCAAATGGTCAAGACCACCGCCCGTCGTTACTCTGTCGAAAAAAACATTGCCGATATCTACTACGAAGTTTGGAACGAGCCTGATCTTTTTGGTTCCTGGCACTACCGCAAATCCCCCTCTTATCTCACTCTTTATAGCCAAACATCAAAAGCCGTTGTCGACGGCGCCGCCTCCGCTTCTTACTCACTTGGAGGACCTTCTACCACCGCTTTTTATGGTAATTGGCTCACCGCCCTTCTTAATCATTGTCAAAACCAAAATTTAAAACTCGACTTTATTTCTTACCATCAGTACTCCTCCAATCCTGCCGACTTTCAAAAACCGCTTTCCCAAATTCAAGATATCCTCAAAAATTATCCTCAATATCAAAACCTGAAAGTTATTATCACCGAATCCGGCCCGTATTCTGATCCCAATTCCGCCTACGACAATGACTTTTCCGCCATCCACTTGCTTTCCTTAATCACTTCTCTTAAAAACAATTACCTCGATCGTCTTTTTACCTTCGAAATTGTCGATGGCCCTTCTCCTCGCTCCCAAGATTCTACCGGCTGGGGTCTGCTTACCCACACTGGCAATTCTAAACCCCGCTATTCGGCCTTTCAATTTTTAAACCAAATTAAAGGCAACCAGCTTTCCTCTTCCGGCGACGGCTCTCACGTCAGCTCTCTTTCCGCCGGCAATAGTCTTGGACTCCAAACTCTTTTAGTCAACTACGATCTTAACAACTCTCATTACGAAAAAGTGCCTCTTAGCTACCAAAATCTCACCCCCGGCAACTATCAAATCAAATTTTCTTATTTTAATGGCCCCGCTATTTCCAAAGACATCCGCCTCTTTTACACCCATCACACCGAATTTATCACTCTCACCCCCAACTCTGCCGTTCTTGTTGAAATCTCACCTATCCTGCCCTAGCCAAAAAATCTGGCTACGTCTCCTACCGTTACCAATACCAATAACAATAGTAATATCGCCATACCCACATTATTAACTATCATCTCCAATTTGGCATTAGCCTTTCTTTTGGCAAACATCTCCCACGCCACAAACACCATTCTGCCTCCGTCCAAAGCCGGAAAAGGCAAAAAATTTAATATCGCTAAATTTACCGAAATTATGCCAAAAAAATGTATCATCGCCAATATCCCCTGATTGTTTTTGATACTTGTCGTTGCCTGATACATGCCCACCGGCCCCGCCACCCCTTCCGGTAACTTACCCACAAACAATCCGGACACCATCTGATACATACCCACCGCTATTATCTTTCCCCAAAAATAAGCTTCAGAAAATCCGGCCCCAATTCCCTTATAAAATTGCCACCACGGTACTTTTACCATTTCCATTGTCGAAATCGCCACTCCCATTGACCCTTCTCCCTCCGGCGGATTTTCTCTCACCCCCACTTCCACCACCTGTTTTTTATCACTTCCCTCCGCCACCACCACCAACTCTGCTTTTCCGCCCTTATAGTCTGCTACTACTTCAATCAATTCTCCTCCTGTTTTTATTTGCTTTTGCCCCACTCCCACAATCCAGTCACCCTTCTTCAACCCCGCCTCTTCCGCCGGCGATCCTGCGCTTACTTCCAACACCTTCACTTTTTCTGTTTCTTTCGGCACCCCAATCACTGTATAAACTACGCTAAAAATCATAATTGCCAAAACTACATTCATTGCCACTCCGCCCATCACAATCAACATTTTTTGCCAAGGTCTTTTGTTACTAAAAGCCCTCTTGCCCTTAGCTTTTTTCTCTTCATTTTCGCCATACAACCTGCAAAATCCCCCAATCGGCAGCCAATTTAAAGAAAACACCGTCTCGCCAATTTTTTTACCCCAAATCTTAGGCGGCAAACCCAAACCAAATTCTTCCACCTTTACCCCTGTTTTTTTAGCCATCCAATAATGCCCCAGCTCGTGAAACACCACTACCACCGACAAAGCCAGCAAAAAAATCAGTATATCCATCTTGAGATTTTACCACAGCCCCATCACTCCTCCGGAGTGGGCCTTGACACTCCGGAAGTCACTCCTCCGGGGTGACCCGAAGGGGCTCCCCGGACGGTGTGACGATTTTCATTCTCCTCTGATCTCCCTCTCCTTTCTTTCCGCCAATTCTTCCAATCTCGCAATATATTCATCGGTAATTTTTTGCAACGCTCTCTCGCTCACCCCAAACTCATTTTCCGAAATTTCTCTATTCTTCTTAGCCTCCAACAAAGCCCTCCTCTCATTTCCCCTAATATCTCTGATAATTCCCCTCACCCCTTCCAGTTTTCTACCCAATAATTTAACGTAATCCTCCCTCTGTTCCACCGTCAACGACGGTAAGCTCATTCTGATCAAATTTCCATCCACCACCGGGTTCATTCCCAGATTAGCCGCCGCTATCCCGTTTTTAATTTCATTTAACAAACTTCCGTCCCAGGGTGTAAAGGTCAAAGTTCTGGCATCCGGCACTCCAATCGAACCCAATTCAACCAAACGCATTTTTTGACCTTCATACACCGTCACCGCCACATTCTCAATCAAACCCGAAGTGGCCCTGCCAGTTCTAATCGAGTCAATATCTGTCACAAATATAGCCACCGACTTATCCATCTTTACTTTCAATCCGCTTTCATCCAACATACTACTATTATATATAGGAAAATCTAAATCGCAATTCTGACTATTTTACCCAACCTAATATTCTCTCCAAACTTAACTGTCAAATTTTTTATCAAATCAGCCACCTTAACCGATGCGTCTTTAATAAATTCTTGCTTTGCTAACTCTTTGCTATTTTTAGGATTCATGGCCGCTACCTGCAAACACAAATCGCGGGCCAAAGCCACAAATTCTGCATTTTTGGCCACAAAATCAGTTTCACACTGTAATTCCACCAACACTCCGATCTTACCGGTTGCATGGGTATAACTTGCTACTATTCCCTGCTTGGTTTCTTTCTCTTCCCTCTTTTCAGCCTTTTCCAAACCCATTTTCTGCAAAATTTCTTTGGCTTTCTTCTCGTCACCCTTGGCCTCTTCCACTGCCGTCTTAATTGCCATAATCGACAAACCGGTCTCTTCTCTGATCTTTTTAACCTGTTCTATTATTTTTTTTTGCTTCATTTTATTGCCCTCCCCACTTCTTCAACTATTAAAGACACACTTTTAACATTGTCATCATTTAACGGAATCGGGTAATCCACAATAGCGGGGTCTGTATCACTGTCTACCATGGCCACCACCGGAATATTTTTAAATTTTGCTTCTCTTATGGCTGTTTTCTCAAAACCGGCATCCACGGCAAAAATCACATCAAAAATCTTATCTAATTTTGCCAAACCGCCCACAATCCTCTCTAGTCTAATAATATCCTTAGCTATCATCAATTTTTCTTTTTTTGTATTCTCGACAAAACGGTTTTCTTCCATCCCCTTTTTCAAATCACTCAATCGGTCTATATTCTTTTTAATCTGATCCCAATTAGATACCGTTCCTCCCAGCCACCTGGTCGTCACATAAGGCATGCCGGTTTCTTCCGCCACTCTTTTAACCACTTCTCTGGCTTGTCTTTTAGTTCCCACTAAAATGATTTTTTTACCCGCCTTAGCCTGTTGATGCAAAAAATCACAAGCCGCCTGTAAATGCTCCATTGATTTAATCAAATCAAACACCGCCACTCCGTTTTTAATTGCATACACATTTTCTTTTGCCTTGGGATTAGTTTTAGCCTGCTTATGCCCCAAATGACACCCGGCTTTCAGCAAATCACGCACATCTATCGATAACTTATATGACTTTATTTTCCTTGTACGGGCAATCCCTTGTGGTTGCCCATGTTTGGTATCTGCTTGTTCTTTTTTAGATTCCTCTTCCCTTTTCGCCTTAACCAACTTCTCATTAGCCTTAGCAATATCCGCCTTACTGGTAATCTTTTTTTCTGCCTTTTTCTCTTTCAACACCAAGCTTGTCTTTTCCTGTTCTACTCCGGTCAAATTAACCGTCTTTTTTACTACTTTTTTACTCGCCATATTATTCCTTTTTTTGATTTGGCATCGGCTTTATTAAAGCCAGGATAATTTCGCGCCAAAAATATTAAACTTCTAAAATTAACTTTTGTAGTATATCACAATGCTAATCTTTCGCCCCACCGGTATTATGATCCGCCTGTTTTCTTTTATATCTAGGCAATACTCTTACAGTATGACCTGTACTTTCCAAATTAGCTATTCCCGGCCCCGCCGGCTCATATTGTGGTAACCCTTCCCCGTCAACCACAATAATCTGACTCTTCGTATAAGTTCCATCCGGAACTAATCCTTTCGGCTTCCCTCCAGCTTGAAACACTTCACTTTTTCTCATTCTTATACCAATTTTACCTTAAATTTTTAACTTTTCAAATCCCTGATAATCAAACCAGCAATATCATCTCTGACCACATCCACCAATTCGCTTTTAGATAAAACCATTGCCGCCGCTTTCATATGTCCCATCACTGCTTCTAAATCAACCCTACTCGGACCTCCTAAAACTCTTTCGAGTGGTCTATATCCCCCCATTCTCTCTCCTGTCATTTTTTTAATTTAACTTATAATAATTACATTATACGCAGTTAAAAAATCCCTTGTCAAGTAGATGTTTCAACCTATAACAAAAGTTATTTTTGGGAAAAATACACACCAACAACAACCTGAAACTTAAAAAAACACAACACAAAAAAAACAAAAACCCTTCTGACCAAAGGGGACGGGAGAGCAAACTGCTCTACTCTCCCATCCCGAGAAACCCGATCAGCGATCAGTCAGCGCCCGTTGCAGTTGCGAAGGCGGCGCCGGAGGATGCAGTTCCTCGTCCCAGCCCTGCGACAGGAACGAGAGCCAGGCACGCGCCCGTCGAGAGTCCTCGGTCTCGTCGGCTTATTCACCCCTCACCCCCAAGGGCGAAGAGTGAAAACCGTGAGAGGGGCGATCGGGGGCTTGCATTCTCCCCCGGATCGAGGCGCCGATCCCGCGCAGGCCCGCGGCATAGCCGTCCACGTTTCTGGCCGCACCGGCACACTTGGAGCAGATGATCCGATCCTTGTAGCTCTCTCCGTGACCCATCGGTTTTTCACAAACCGGACAAACAGCGTCCACGCCTTCCCTCCTTCGGAGGATTTTGGATTCGGAAAACGAATACGACGCGCCTGTTTTGCCCCTCGGGCCGTTGCCCTCGGGGCTTGGTCAAGGAAGCTTACGTTCCTCTGACATTTCTCCTCCACTGGAGAACTATTCAATTTCACTTCGCATGAAGTGACACAAACAAAATCATAAAATCCTATAATCTTGTTTGTATCACTTCATTATTTTTAAGTTCAGATTGTTGTTAAAGAACTATTTAATCTAAAAGCGTCCGTTTTTGCTTTAAAAACTTAGCTTTTAGTTAAATCTACCCTATAATATCATATGCTTTCGTTAAACACAATACACATATGATATACAGCCAAATTCTAAGTCCCCCACCCCGCTCTGTCAAGTATTTTTACTTAAATTACCATTGGTCTTTTTTTTTAATTCTCACTTAACCCCCCAACAAAAACAATCACGAACTTGTTACAATTATCTATGCCCGAAGATGAAGTTCAAAAGCTTGCTATCCTGGAAATTCGCCTGCCCGCCGACAATGAATACACTTTCGAATCCATGTCTGCTCTTCTTTCCAACTTTTCCCAAACCAATCCCACTTCTTTCTGGGCAAGACTAATCGGCGCCAAAGCCACCATCGCCAGCCTGGAAATCGTCCTTCTCGAAGGCCAAATTCATTTTTGTCTAGCCGCCCCCGGCAATCAAATCGACTATCTTCGCTCCCAAATTCTGGCCCAATACCCCACCGCCGCCGTCAATCCCAAAAAAGACTATCTCGAAAATTTTTCTTTCCCCTCTGCCAAACTTTCTCAAATCACCCTGGGTAAATCCGAAAAATATCCCCTGAAAACCGCCAAAGATTTTGTCACCACCGATCCCCTAAACTCGGTTCTGGCTCCCCTTTCCCGCTCCAACGAAAAAAATGACTTTTTCCTTTTCCAAATTGTCCTCTCGCCCGCCCCCAAAAACTGGCAAAGTTCAATCAGCTACCTTATCTCCGAAGGCATCTTGGTCGATCGCGAACTTGGCCGCCGCCAGTCCCATCCCGATAAAGCTCTTTTCGAACAAAAAATCCAATTCCCCGGCCTGCTTTGCCAAATCAATCTTTTGTCAAACAACCACGGCTTAATCACAGCTATCTCTGCCTCTTTTGGTTCTTATACCTCTCCCCGCGGCAACTATCTTAAAAACACCACTCCCGGTAGTTTTGGCAAAAACCGCCTAAAAAATTGCCTTAGCCACAGAAAAATCTCCCGCCGCCTAAAAAGTCAGGTTCTTAACACCGAAGAACTCTCCGCTCTTTGGCATCCGCCAAATCTTTTGACCAAACTGCCAAACATTGCCTGGGGCCAAAATCTCTACTCTCAACCGCCGGAAAACTTGCCCGTTTCAACCAACGCCACCGACGAACAAAAAACCGACACTACCTACATCGGTCGCACCGAGTTTCGCAATACCGACGCTATTTTTGGCATCAAACAAGGCGAGGACCGTCGCCGCCATACCTATATCATTGGTAAATCCGGTACCGGTAAAACCACCCTCATTGCCAACATGGCCATCGACGACATCAGAAAAGGCCGCG
>CAZRAZ010000013.1:0-18391 GCA_964598275.1 uncultured Gammaproteobacteria bacterium
CCGATGGTGGTGCCAACGGCAGGAATGTCGGGGCCGCCAAGTTGTGAGATGAGATTGTCGTAACGACCGCCACCGGTGATGGAACCAAGCTGTCTGCCCACCACGGCGGGTAAACCGGCAGGCAGGTTTTTGTCTTCGACGTAGGTTTCAAAAATAGGACCGGTGTAGTAATCAAGGCCGCGGACAAGGGTAGGATCAAAAACGTAGACTGATTTTGGTGTACCGGTTTGATCTATTCGATTGAGAACTTGCTGAAGGTAAGGGTCGGGTTTGGCAGACTTGATTTGTGAGAAAATTTTTTGGATTTGAGAGGAACCAAGGCCCTTGTTTTTGAGTTCTTTTGTTACTCCATTATAGCCTACTTTCTGGAGTTTATCGAGAGATTGAAAGATAAGATTTCGATCCTTTTTAATGCCGGTGTTGTCTAAAATTGACTTTAGGACCTGACGGGAATTAAGCCGAATAGAATATTTTTTGAAGTTAAGTTTTTCTAAAACACGATAGATGATAGAAATAATTTCAGCATCGTTTAAGGGGGAGATGGGACCGAAGATATCTATATCACATTGTAAAATTTCTCTGTAGCGACCTTTTTGGGGTTTGTCGGCCCGCCAAACCGGTTGAATCTGGTAGCGCTTAAAGGGCAGGGGAATTTCGTTTTGATAGAGAGCCAGAACTTTGGCGGTGGGAACGGTCAGGTCGTAACGGAGACCAATTTGGCGGTTACCCCGGTCCTTGAAGGAATAAACCAGTTTGTCGGCCTCCTGGCCATATTTGCCCATGAGAGTAGAGGCATATTCAAGGGCTGGAGTTTCTAGGGGCAGAAAACCGCTATTTTCAAAAACTTCGACAAGGAGGTTTTTGACATAGTTTCTGACGGCCATGGTTTGGGGAAGAAAATCCCGAAAACCCTTGAGTGTTTGTGTTTTATTTTTCATGGGGTGATACACCGGACTTGAACCGGCAACCTCCGCTTTCACAGAGCGGCGCTCTAACCAATTGAGCTAGTACCACCAGGTAAATAAATTCTAAATTCGAAATACGAAATTCTAAACAAATATAAAACTTCGAAATCAGAAATTCAAAATTTATTTTTTCTTAAGGAGTTGTCCCTCACATTCGTTCGGGATTGTGTCCTTAGGCAAATTTTCGTCGTCTTTGACTCGAAAATTCACCTAAGGAAACAAAAAACCCCGCGGTGGCGGGGTAATCAAGACAGCACAAGCCCCACCGTTTAAAGTGTGTGACCATGATGGAAGCTGTCTTTTCTTGTTTCCATGGAAGGATTTTATATTTTTCCAAGGTGTTTGTCAATTATCTTGCTTGTGACACCGCCGAGGAATCAGATCGTCACACCGTCCGGGGAGTCCCTTCGGGTCACCCCGGAGGAGTGACTCACCTCCGGAGGTGAACTTTTTTATGATTCCGGAGTG
The DNA here is from genome assembly GCA_964598275.1 of uncultured Gammaproteobacteria bacterium. Taxonomy (GTDB): domain Bacteria; phylum Patescibacteriota; class Microgenomatia; order UBA12405; family UBA12405; genus JAHIEZ01. The sequence goes on from CAZRAZ010000013.1 coordinate 1,434, forward strand.
GGGGAAGGACTGGGGGATTCGAGCTTGATGATCTGGTGGGCATAGTAAGTTTTGGAATTAGTTTGTGTAGGAGAGAAAATAACGATGAGAGTTTGGCCGTTTTCGAGTTGATCCAACTTGATATTGGTTTTATCCTTCTTTATTATTTTTGTTTTGGAGTCGGTTTTAATCTGATATTGATTGTCTTTGTTTTGATTGGGGATGAGGACAAAGACAGAAGCTTCTTGGGAGATGTCAACAATTTTGCCGACAATAGTGTGTTTTTTTTCAAGGAGGGTGGCGGCGGGGACAATAATTAATCTTTTAGTTTCTAAAACTTGAGATTCGTTTAGAAAACCCATGGCTAAAACTGCTTGATCGACACTAATTTTGTCAAGACCGGTTTTGTTTCTTTTGGAATCGATAAAAACAGTGTCAACATCAACTTGAAGCCGGAACTGCTGATTGTTGTAACTGATGGTAATGTTGTTGCCGTCGATGCTTTGGATAGTGCCAATAAAGGCTTTTTTGCCGGTGAGAGTAGAGGTGATCTCGGCCAGTTTTTCTTTGACTTTTTGCTGAACAACCTCTCTGATTTTTTGAATATCTTCGTTTTGGCTATTGGCTGATTGCTCCGGAGTGGGAGTGTTGGTGACTACAGAGAGGGCTTGAGTTTGTTTGACAAGATTGGAATTAATAAAAATTAAAAGAAGAAAAATTATAGTTAACATTTATATTTTGGCAGTAGAATAGGTAATAATAATCTCTAGATCGGATTGATTTTGTTCCGAATCGATAGCTGAAATTTGGATAATATTAAAGCCACTTTCCAAATCGACTTTGATGTTAAATTGACCATTGTCGTTGGTCTCTCCAAGATAGGAATTGATGGGAGTATTGATAACAATGGCGCTTTTGGGGTTGGCAGAGCCAGTAATTTCAATTTTTGAATTGTCGACGATGTCGTAGTTTGAGGGACTGGTGAGGTTTAAAATAGATTCTTGATTTTGATCGGAGTCAGACGGTTCTGAATTTTCAGGGTTGTTGTTTGATGGAGGCGGGGTAGTAGAATTGTTCTGGTTGACAACAGGATTGGTTTTTTGGTTGCTTTTGAGCGAATGATAAGTATTGGTGATGCCAAAACCGAGAATTGAACCCAAAATTATAGCAATAAGATATTCTTTGATCATTTTCCAAATGATACCATAGCCAGTCAAAAATAAAATGATGTTAAAATAGTCTATGAAAATTAGACAAGTTGGTGAAAATTCGGTTTGGTTATTGGCAAAGGACGAGAAAGTACTGATTGATCCGACGGCAGAGCTGATTGAGGACAAAAAATACGAATCAAGAATTATACTTTTTAGCAAACAGAAATTGAATTTTTTGGGATTAGATAGTCAGAGAGTAGTGGTTGCCGGTCCAGGGGAATATGAAGTTGGCGGAGTGGATATAAGCGGCTATGACAATAATGGTGAGAGCGCGGTTTATTTATTAAATATTGAGGGAGTGACGGTGGTGGTCGTGGCGGCAGGCAAGGAGAAATTGGGGGAGAAAATGATAGAAAGGATAAAAGGAGTGGACGTGATGATAATAATAAGCAAGGGGGAGGAGGGAGTAGAGATAAAATCTTTATTATCGACAGCAAAAAAATGGGGAGTTAATTATTTTTTGCCGGTGGGAATGAAGGAGGAAGAGATGAAAACTTTGCTGGATGAAGTTGATAGGGAAGACGGTCAAAAAGAAAAAGAGTTGATAGTTGAAAAGGATAATTTGCCGGATGGGATGAAAGTGGTTTTGTTGGGAGGTAAGTAGTTATGGCCGATTTGGGGAGGATGCCGCCAAGTTCTAAAGAAGCCGAGCTGTCGATAGTGGGAGCGATTTTGATTGATAACGATGCGATGGTGTTGGTGTCGGAGTTTTTGAGGCCGGAACATTTTTATGATGATAAGTATGCTAGGGTTTATGAGGCGATGATGGATTTGTACGAAAAAAGATCGCCGATTGATATGGTGACGGTGGCGGAAAGATTGAAAGAAAACAAGACGTTGACAAAGGTAGGCGGGAGGGGATTTTTAAGTAAACTGGCAAATGAGGTGCCGACGGCGGCTAACGCGGAGTCCTATGGCAGAATTGTTAAGGCTTTGTCGGCCAAAAGGGAACTAATTTCAGCGGCGGCCAGAATTACAGAAAAGGCCTTTGACGAGTCCTTGGCTTCGGAGGAATTACTGGATTTGGCAGAGCAGGAAGTATACACCTTGTCGCAGAAACACTTAAAGAGTGTGCCAACTTCGTTGCGGGAGGTGTTAACAGCCAGTTTTGATCGTTTGGATGAGTTACAGAAGAGGGGAAGCGGACTGCGGGGACTGCCAACCGGATTTGCTAACTTGGATCGGGCTTTGGCGGGGATGCAGGATAGTAATTTGATTGTTTTGGCGTCCAGACCGGGAGTGGGCAAGACGGCTTTTAGTTTAAATATAGCGCGTCATGTGGCGGTGGAAGAAAAATTACCAACTTGTATATTTTCTTTGGAAATGAGCAAGGAAGAATTGGTGGATAGGTTATTGGTTAGGCAGGGTTTGATTGATGCCTGGAAATTAAAGACAGGACAATTGTCGGACAGTGATTTTTCCTCTTTGTCGGAAGCGATGGGAGTATTGGCGGAGGCGCCGCTTTATATTGATGATGCTCCGGGATTGACGGTGACGGAGCTGCGAACCAAGGCAAGAAGATTGCAGGTGGATAAGGGAATCAGATTTATTGTGGTTGATTATTTACAATTGATGCATGGAATGAGTCGGGACAATCGGGTGCAGGAGGTGTCGGAAATTTCGCAAGGTTTGAAAAATTTGGCCAGGGAATTGCGTTTGCCGATCCTGGCGGCGGCTCAATTGTCGCGGGCGATGGAAACCAGGGGCGGCAGACCAAGGTTGTCGGATTTACGCGAGAGCGGCTGTCTTTTGGGGGATAGTTTGATTACTTTGGTTGATGGTAGTCAGGTGGCGATAGAGGACTTGGTAAATAAAAAAGGCTTAAAGGTTTTAGCTTTGGATAAAAATTGGAAAATGATATTGGTTAAAGCGAGCAGAGTGTTTTGTAGTGGTAAAAAGCAAGTTTTTGAATTGAATTTAAAAAGTGGAAAGAAAATCATAACTTCAGCTAATCATAAGTTTAGAGTTTGGGAGAATTGGCGGAGGTTGGATGAACTTAAGGTAGGCGATCGGTTGGCGGTGCCAAGAATAACCAGGTTGAAAGGAGATAAAAAAATTAATAATTCTCGTTTGATTTTGTTAGCTCATTTAATTGGTGATGGTTGTTACTTGTCTAGACAGCCTTTACATTACACCAATTCGGAAATGGAATTGATTAAAATAGTAGAAATGGCGGCCGTGAGTCAGTTTGAGGTAAAGCCAAGATTGGTAAAACAAAAAAATTGGTTTCATTTGTATTTGTCAGCCAAGGAAAAATTGGCCAGAGGAAGAAGAAATCCGATTGTGGCTTGGTTGGATGAGGAACTTAAGATAATGAATCAAAGATCGGGAGAAAAAGTAGTGCCGGAGTTGGTGTTTGGTCTAGATGAAAAACAGATAGCTTTGTTTTTGTGCCATCTATGGGCAACTGATGGTTGTGTGTATGTAAAAAGGGAGGGCAAAAAAGGACCTTTGGTGAGAGTTTATTATGCGTCTAAGAGTGAAAGGTTAGTAAGACAGGTGGCTAGTTTGCTTTTAAGATTGGGAATATTATCAAAGATTGGGTTTTCTCAAAAAGGAGATTATGCCAGGACTTGGCAGGTTCATGTACAAGGAAAGATTGGTCAGGAACGATTTTTATTCAAGATTGGTGGAGTGGGTAAGAAGGCAATATTGGTTGAAAAAGCCTTAAAGGTTTTGTCGAAGATTGAGTCTAATCCTAATAATGACGTGGTGCCAAAAGAGGTTTGGCAGATGGTTGAAATGGAGAGGAAAAGATTGGGATGGAGCACTCGAGAGTTTCATCGAAAAATGGGATGGGCTTATAGTGGGACACAAAGACATGATAATGGGGTAAGCAGAAAGAGGTTGGGAAAAATAGTAAAAGTTTTGGGTTCAAAAGAGCTGTTGATTTTAGCTGATTCTGGGGTGTTTTGGGATGAGGTCAAATCGATTAAAAAATTGGGGGTGGAGAAAGTTTATGATATGACGGTGCCGGAGTTAAGTAATTTTGTGGCTAACGATATTATTGTTCATAATAGCATAGAACAAGATGCGGACGTGGTGATGTTTTTGCATCGGGAGGATGAAGAAGCAAGAGAGATGGTGACTTGTAGCATAGAGAAACATCGAAATGGTCCGACGGGCAGTTTTAATCTGTACTTTAATGGCAAACAGGTTAGCTTTTTTGATGTAGAAAAGAAAGAGTAGAAGGGTAAAAAATTTTTACGAGTTTGGGTAAATCTTCTTTGGTTTTTTCACCATTGGCGATTCGTTTGAAAAGCGCTTTGGGGGTTAGCCAAAAATATTCGATGAAATCATTTTTATTGTAATCGGGGGTTTTGTCCATTTTTATTTCATAGACATTCATAAAAGCAGAAACCATGTTTTCTTGAGGAGTTAAGTGGCCAAGCAGGTGAACTTTAGTTTTGTCGGTATTTATGTTTAATTCTTCTTGACTTTCGCGCTTGAGGGCGTCTTGATAACTTTCACCGCTTTCGACATGACCACCTATGCTCATATCCAGACACAAAGGGAAATTTCTTTTATTGGAGGTTCGACGGGGGATCCAAATTTCTCCTTTCGAGTTTATGATAAAGACATTAATTACCCGAAAATTAGACAGGTTTTTGGTATAAATTTCGGATCGTCTTTTTTTACCAATGACGTTGTCGTTTTGGTCGACAAGGTCTAAAAATTCGTCAGATGGAGGATGAAATGTCATTTTTGGTGCTCTGTTTACGAACAACTTCGAACTATTTTCAAACAGCAGGCTCGGGGCTAACGCCCCTCGCCACGCTCCGGCGCGGCTGACGCCGCACCTCCGCTATTTTTTGCGCGCGCGTTTTAAATATCTACCCTTAGCAGATATTTTATTCATCTCTATTTTATCAAAAATTAAGCTTTTTCAAAATGTCGTCCATGTGCCAAGTGGTGCCGCAACAATTTTTTTGCGTCTTTATCTCCTAGCAAACTTGCAAATGAATCAGGTTTTAATTTATCAACCATTATTCTAATTTTCCTCTCCATGGCGGCAAAATATCTTGCTGATTGTTGCGGGCTAAGAAAATCCGAAATGAATCTATAGTGATAGGGCGACATTATTGATAATGCAAGGCGGGTGGCAAAATTTGGGTCTTCTGACAAAAAATATTCTCTATAGCCCTCTGTTACTGCTTTATCTGTTGTAACAGACACACCCAAATTATCTAACACCCCGGTAAGTAATTCTTGAGCTAATCGATTAACTAACTTCATTCTAGTATCGGACGCCACATTGTACCTAGTTCCGTCATTTTGCCAAAAAACCAATTTTCTAGCTTGATTTTGGGCACAAAATAATTGCATAAGCTCCTCGCTTGTTCTGCCGTTTCGATTCCAGAATGGATGTATAACTAGAAAAACAAACTGAGCATAGTTAGCAACCAAATAAATTGATAGTTCCTTATCTGTTACAGAATTACTTGTCTTTTCTCTAATTTCTCCGTCATCAAAAACTGACAACCTCAAAGATTTAAATTTCAGGGGATTCCATTCGTCTAGTACACAACAAAGATCTTCCAAAAGTCCTTGTTTTTTCTCCCTACTTGGGCCATAAACAATACCTGATTCGGTGAGTACTCCGCCAGTCCAACGGCAAATATCTTTAGGCCTATACGGATTATTGTGCACTACCATTGAAATAATTTGTTCAGGAGAAAATGTCTTACCTTCGTGGTCAGTCACTCCAGAGGCGTATAGGGTATATACTTTTTCTAACATCGGCCCGGTAAGCAACGCCAATTCATCTATCAGCTTGATTGTTAAGTCTGACCCGTCCCTAACGAGACTGTCTGGGCCAAACCCATATTTATATTTTGTTATCAAAGATTCTGGCATCCATCGGAGGGCTTCAACTCTAGACAAAGCTTCAATTTTCATACCCATATTATACTATAAGATATGCGCTAATACGAATACCTGTACTAGTCACGGACTTATTCAATCTTTAAAGGAAAATCTCTTGGGCAGGTATCGTCGTAACAGTCCATTGTGAAATTCATTGGTGCCCCGCTGCCAGGATGAGTAGGGATCAGCAAAGTAGGTAGCCATGCCAAAATCTTTTAGTTGTACATGATGCGGATGTAAGATTTTTGTTTTTCGTCATAGACGAACCCCAAATGGTGCCGAAGGACAGAGTCGAACTGTCATGGCTTATACAGCCACAGGTTTTTGAGACCTGCGTGTCTACCATTCCACCACTTCGGCAGGAAGTTTACTTTGTGTCCACCTCCGAGGAATCCCTTTCGGGCTACCTCGGAGGAGTACGACGAGTTCACCTTTTGTGTCCACCTCCGAGGAATCCCTTCGGGCTACCTCGGAGGAGGACAACTTCGGCTTTTGGATGTTTAGCTTTGGTAAAGTATAGCAAATTAAAGCTGGTAAAATAGAACAATGCAAGATTTTGTGTCGATTTTTTTTAGAGTAATAGCGGTATGGCTTTTTTTGTATTTGAACTGGAGGAATCTTCGTGATAACTATGAAGAGAAGAAACTAGTGGTGGCTAATTGGGTTGGCTTACTGGGTTTTATGCTGGGAGCAAGATTGGCTTATGGTTTTGTCAACTGGGGGGTGTGGAACAGCTCGGTTTTTGATTGGTGGGCATTTTTTTCTAAACCGGGGATGATTACTAGCGGAGGGTATGTTGGTTTTTTATTGGTGACGGGAGCGGTGAGTAGAATTAATGGTTGGAAATATTGGTCATTTTTGGAGGATAGCGTGACTGCTTTTTTGTGGTTTTTAATTTGCTGGAAAGCGGGGGAGGGTAGATTTGATTTAGCTTGGTTACTGGGTGAAATCCTGTTGTTACTGACTTTGATAATTTGTTGGTTTGCGGCCAAAAAATATCGATCTTTTTGGTGGTATAAAAGCGGCAAAAAGGGTTTTGTTTTTTTGACAGCTAATTTGATTTTTGGTTTGGGACTTTTGTTGGTGGCTTTTGTGCTTGGGCATTATCAGAGTCAGATGGTTTTTGCTTTGATGATGGTCTTGCTTTCCGTAGCGGGATTGTTTATTCTGGGAGAGGTGTTTAAAAAGGGATCATAAACTATGAATAAAAAGAAAAGAGAATCGATTGGGTTTCCCCGGAATTTATTGTTGCCAATTGGTCATTTTTTGGAGTTGGAAATTAAAAGATTGACCAAAAGAAAGATGGGGATTGATAAAGATGACCCCTTTGCTGATGAGTCGAGAGCGATGGAAAATTCTTTAGAAGAAGATGTGGATGAACAGATTGGTCATTTTAGCGCCGAGGTAAAATCGAGTTTTGTTAGTAGACAGATAATTCAGTTAAGAAAAGCCTTGACGAGAATAAAATTGGGAAAATATGGTCAGTGTGAGAACTGCGGCAAGATGATAAATACCGAAAGATTGGCGATAAAACCGGAAACCACTATTTGTATTACTTGTGAGAAAGAAAGAAATTCGTAAGTTTTTTGGGTGGGGATTTTTTTTAATATTGTTTTTTTTGGGGCATAATTTTTTGGTTTCGATATGGCCGGTGGTTGAGAATAGGGGAATAAGCTGGGGCTGGGGGGAGGGTTTTGCAGTTTGGTTGGCCGGAGGAATTTGGTTTATTTTGTTTTTAGGAGCAAAAAGAACCGAATCTTTTGGGGTAAAATTGATGTTGTTGGGAGGGGCGGTGAATTTGTTGGACAGGTTGATTTTTGGAACAGTAAGGGATTATTGGCAGTTTTTTGGCGGCGTTTATAATAATGTAGCCGATTTCTTTATCGGGTTTGGATTAGTGATTTTTGCGGTGGAGTTATGGAAAAAAAAATAGAAATAGTGTTTGAAGATAATGATTTGTTGGTATTAAATAAGCCTTCCGGTTGGGTGTCGACCAAAGAAGGGAGACAGGAAAAAAATCCGACTGTGGAAGGATGGTTGGCAGGTAGAGTAGAAGCTGGTTTGCCCAGAAACGGAGTAGTTCATCGTTTGGATAAGGGAACATCCGGGCTGTTGGTGGTGGCAAAAAACGGGAAATCTTTGGTGGAGATGAAAAAGATATTTTTGGCCAGACGAATAAAGAAAGTTTATTTGGCATTGGTGGCGGGAGAAATAAGTTATAAGGGGGTAATTGAAGTACCAATTGGAAGAAAGCAATTTGCTAAGTTTGGGGTGATGGTAGATGGAAAGATGGCAAGAAGTGAATTTTGTTTGTTAAAAAAATACGAGAGAATGGGAAAAAAATATAGTTTGATAGAGGTGAAATTAAAAAGCGGACGGACACACCAGATTAGGGTTCATTTGTCTTATTTAGGCTGGCCAGTGGTGGGAGATAGTTTGTATGGCGGAGAAGAATTGGCAATTGGGCGGCCATTTTTGCATGCCAGTAGATTAGAGTTTAAAGGGCTGAAGTTTTTTTGCAAATTGCCCCTTGAATTACAAGGGGTGTTGAAAGAGTATGAAGAAATATCGTAGATATTGGTTGGGGTTGGTGGGTATAGCGGCACTGGCGATTTTTGTTTTGGTAAAAGTTTTTGGACAGAAAGAGGCAGGAGATTATCGGATGGGAATAATTGCCGGGGATGGGCTGATGATGGTTAATATTAGTTTTGAACGGGGAATGGTAAACACGGCTGGTTTGACGGGAGAGGCGGAGGTTTGGTTGCCACAGGGTTTTGATTGGTATCGGGTTGATCGGGTAAGAAAACTACTTGATTTGGAAAATAAGAGAGATTTGGGTCCATTAATTTTTTACTATAACTTTGGTTTCTTACCGGATAAAATACTTTTTTTGGATAATTTTTTGTGGGATAAAAATGTGACTTTGGTAAAGAGCATGGGGCTGGCCTCTTGGTTGAAATTTTTCTATTGGCGGGAGCAAATGATTTTTAAAGATGAGGAAGTAGCAAAAGAACTAAATCGTCGAGAGTGGTTGTTGTCGGAAATGATGATCAGAGATTTTGCCGACAGCCAATGTCTGAATTCTAGTTTGAGGTTATTGCTTTTTAATACGACAGAAAATGAAGGTTTAGCTGAATTTTTGGGCAATCGTTTGTCTTGGGCTGGTTTTTCGGTGATGGGAACGGAAAACAGCGACGAGAAAGTGTTTAAGTGTAAGTTGGTAATTGGCGATAAGACGGATGAGAGTTTAAGTTGGCAAAGCTTGTTGGAGATTTTTAATTGCGAGATAGAAGAGGATACCGGTCTGGCTGATTATGAAGTAGAAATTTATGTTGGTGAAGAATGGGCGCAGATGATAAACTATAGTGGTTATGTCGGGACATTCTAAATGGTCAAATATTAAAGATCGCAAGGCGGCGGTTGATAAAAAAAAGAGCTCTGCTTTTACTAAGTGCGCCAAGGATATTTTGGTGGCAGTTTCCCAGGGAGGAGGGGATACTAAGATAGAAACCAATACAGCTTTGCGTTCGGCTGTAGATAAGGCTAGAGAGATGAATATGCCAAAAGATAATATCGTTCGTTTGCTGGAGCGGTTTGAATCCCGAAAAGATAGTTTGCTGAATTTAACGATGGAAGGTTTTGCCGATGGCGGAGTGCCGATTTTGGTGGAGGTAGAAACAGATAATAAAAACAGAACTTTGGCGGAAATAAAAAATATTTTTAAGAAATTTGGTGGAAATTTGGGTGAAAACGGCTCGGTGAGTTTTTTGTTTGAGAGAGTGGGGGAGATAGAAGTAGACAGAATGGACCAAGACACGCAATTAAGGTTGATTGATTTGGGAGCAATGGACTTTGAAGGTGGAACAACAATAGTGACTAAGGCGGAAGATGTTGATTTGGTAGAAGAAAAGGCGAGAGGATTAGGTTTGGAAATTATTAGAGCTGAAGTAACCATGAAGGCAAAAATGCCAAAGCGATTGAATAATGAAGAAAGGGGGAAAGTTGAAGCTTTGGTGGAAAGTTTGGAGGAGGATGAAGATGTGCTTAGAGTATTTAAGGGTGGAATCTAAAAATGTCTAAAAAACTAAAATATTTATTTTCGTCTTTGCTATCTTCGGCGGGTTTTTATTTTTTCCTGGGTTTACCCTATGAGTCGAGAAATTATGGCTTATTAGTAGGGATGGTGTTGATGATTTTTTGTATATGGTTTGGATTGGGAATAATTTTTGAGGGCGACTTTGGCTTAAGGTTGATTTCGGTGATTTTACCGTTGATTTTTTTTGTGGGTTTTGGCATGTTTACGGCTTTGTTGCCGTTTAATTTTGGAGGAAGAATGATATTGACCATAATTTTTGGTTTGGTTTTTTATGTTATCTTTTTGGTGGATAATGTGTTTATGGTGGCTATTGGTTTTAGAACGGTACCGCTTTATCGGGCGGCTTATACGGTTAATTTGATTATTTTACTTTTAGCCAGTTTCTTTTTGTTTAACAGTTTGTATTCGTATAAATTTGATTATTGGGTGAATACTTTGGCGGTGGCTTTTTTGTCGATGTTGATTTTTATCTATCAATTTTTTTGTATTGCAATTGAGCTTTCGGATGATGGAAAGAACAAAAATAAACTTGTTTATGTGTTGGTACCGACTTTTTTGATGGCACAATTAGCTTTAGTATTTTCTTTTTGGCCAGTGGGTATTTTTAAGGGTTCGATTTACTTGGTGTCAGCTGTTTATGTATTGTCGGGTTTGATTGAGGCTGATATTAGAGAGAGATTGTTTAGAAAAACTTGGTTAACGATGATTTGGGTGGGGGTGGCAATAATATTGGGGATTTTGTTGGCGACTGCCTGGAGGTAGGGGATTTGAGGCTAAAATTGATTGTTTTTGCCTACAGATGGGTACAATCTTGATATAAAAGGGGAGAAACGTATTCTCCGACGTTTGTTGGAGTGACCCCGTCAAACGGGGCAGGCGTTCTGAATTTATGAGAATATAGTTATATATAAATATGGATGGATAGGGAAAATTTAAGGGGTTAGCAGGTGGAGTGGGGAAGTGATAGCCTATAATATCGAGACCTATAATATGTATTAATTTTCACGAAATGGCCTATAATTTTCACGTATTAATGATATAGAATGATATAGTCTGTGTGGAAAAGTTAAGTGTATCAGGGGGGGTGGTCGGAAGCAGGGGTTAGGGTGAATCGGAGACGATAAACAGACTACTTGTTTTGTGTTACAAGGGTCATTATTAGAATAGGGAGTAATTTACGGTCGCCTATCAGATTGATGCCTGTATTTTGTATGTCGCACAATGTATCTTTTACGACGTTGTGAAAATGGCAAAGGCAGGGGAGGAGTAAAATTCAATTTTTAATTTCTAATTTCTAATTTCTAAAAATTTTTCAATTGATTCTATTAATTAAAAATGTGGTTTTGGGGCTACCCTGGCTGATGACTGTCTGTTTGTTTTTTTTGTGGCTAATGACTGTCTCCTGGCTCCCTTTAGATGGTTTTTAATAGGGTAGATATAAAAAAAGTGGTAAATAAGGCTAAAAATGTCTGTGACTTCATTAGAGGCCCTAGAAACGACGATATAATAATCGTTGACATTAGAGTCATTGGAATTCCGGTAATAATATAAATTTGTGGGATGTTATCATAGTTTATGGAGAGAAATTTAGAAGATAAACTGTTGTTATTTTTGGAATACTTGGAAGTGGAAAAAAACTGTTCGCAGTTGACGGTGAGGAATTACAAACATTATTTGCAAGAATTAATTGACTTTTTGGATGGAAAAGGTAAACGGGCGGCTCTGATTGAGGATATAACGGTAGAAAACGTGAGACGATTCAGACTGGAGTTAGTGAGACGGGGTTTGCAGTCGGTGACACAGGGTTATTATATTATTGCTATTCGTTCTTTTTTGAAGTGGTTGGCAAAAAAGGATGTTGTCGCTTTGTCGGCAGAAAAATTGGATGTGCCCAAAAGAAAGGATAAATCGTTAAAATTTTTAAACATGGAACAGTTAGACAGATTGTTAAAACAGCCTTTGATGTCAACAGATATCGGCCTAAGGGATCGGGTAATATTAGAGATGTTGTTTTCGACGGGATTGAGAGTGTCGGAATTGACGGCTTTAAATCGAGAACAAATAGATTTAAAGACCAGAGAGCTGGGGGTGGTGGGCAAGGGCGGTCGGGCCAGGGTGGTCTTTATTTCTAAAAGGGTAGTCCCCTACTTGGAAAGATATCTAGCAAGAAGAACGGATAGGTATAAACCTTTATTTATTAATTTAAAAAAAAGAAGTATCACCGACAGTGACGAAAAAGTGAGATTATCCAGTCGTTCGGTGCAAAGGATAATTAAGGCATACGCGCGCGGGGCTAAGTTGCCGGTGATGGCCACTCCTCATACTTTAAGGCATAGTTTAGCGACTGACTTGCTAATGGCCGGGGCTGATTTGCGGTCGGTACAAGAAATATTGGGACATAAAAATATTGCCACTACCCAAATTTATACTCATGTGACCGATCGGCATTTAAAGTTGGTTCATGACAAATTTCACGAAGGTAATAGATAAGTCCTATAATTGGGTGTTTTTTATACAAAAAGAGGGGGAAACCCTATTTAGAAGGAAGGGAGGGGTTTGTGGTGTATTTTTCCCGTAAAATAGGACAAAAATTGAAATTAGTACCCTTTTGGCAGAGTTAGTGTGCGGCTGCTAAATTGGAGTTTGGGTTATTGGATAGCTTATAGTATCGACTTTTCACCTATCCCCTGCCTGCCGGCAGGCAGGCCTACTCTTTTGTGTGTATAGGTTGAATACTTTTGCTTTGGTGGGCAAAAAAGTATCTTATAACTTTTTTGAGAGATGGCCTATATAACACCTAGGATTGATCTTCGGGGTTAGCTTCGAGTCTTTGAAGGACGGTCATGGCGTTGACTTTGTCTTCAATGGTTTTAAAGCGCATGAGGATAACGCCTCTGGTATTGCGGCCAAGTTGGGGAATGTTTTTTAGGGGTAGTCTGATAGTAATGGCGTGTTTTGAGGTGAGAATGACCTGTCGGTGGTTTTGGTTAACAACTTGAGCAACGGCTACCAGTCCGGTTCGATTGCTTAAGTTAGCAACCTTGACACCAATACCACCTCTTTTTTGGAGAGGATAAAGATAGGCGTTACTACGTTTACCAACGCCTTTTTCGGAGACGACTAAGATGTGTTCGAAGCTGTCTTTGGCGTTTTGTTTTGGCGGAATAACGTCCATGCTGACTAAAAAATCATCTTCCTTAAGGTGGATACCGCGAACGCCGCGGGTGTGACGGCCCATCGGTCTGGAATCGGTTTCTAAAAAGCGGATACACTTACCTTTTTTACTAACCAAAAAAACAAAATCAGAACCGTCGGTTAATTTGGCCCAAGTCAGCTGGTCTTTGGCATCAAGTTTGATGGCAATAAGACCATTTTGGCGGATGTTTTGGAATTGTTTGAGAGAAGTTTTTTTGACGATACCATTTTTTGTAGCCAAAAGAATATATTTTTGGCTGGAAATGGTATCTTTATTAAGTGGAAGAATAGCCTGAACCCTTTCCTCGGCGGTAATGTTAATTAAATTGATAACGGCTTGACCCTTGGATTGGCGGGTGCTGTCGACAATTTCCCAAACCTTAGTTTTAAAAACCCGACCCTTGTTGGTAAAGAAAAGCAAATCATCGTGGGTTTGGACCGAAAGAACACAATCAATTTCATCTTCTTGTTTGGTAGACATGCCAAGAACACCGACACCGCCCCTTTGTTGGGTTCGATAAGTGTCTTTGGCCAGTCTTTTGATGTAACCGGTTTTGGTTAAGCTAACCAGGGCGGGAACATCGGGAACCAGGTCTTCTTCGGAAAAATCTTTAAGACTTTTGACAAAAATTTTAGTACGGCGGGGGTCGCTGTATTTTTCGAGAATGTATTTATTTTCTTTTTTGAGTTCTTTGATCATTCTTTTTTGGTCGGTAAGAATGATGGTTAAGTCTTCAATGATTTTTTCGGTTTGGCCATATTCTTCTTCAATTTTTTGTCTTTCCAGAGCGGCCAGACGGCGAAGCTGCATTTCTAAAATAGCATTGGCCTGAAGATCGGTTAAATTGAATTTAGACATTAAATTAAGGCGGGCAGAGTCGACGGTTTTGGAGGCGCGGATGGTTTTGATGACAGCATCAAGATTGTCCAGAGCAATTTTTAGACCTTTTAAAATGTGATGATGCAGGTAAGCTGACTTAAGATCAAAGACGGTGCGACGGCGAATAACGATTTGGCGGTGACGGAGGAATAAAAGAATGATTTGGCGTAAGTTTAGGGTTTGGGGAACGCCGTTGACTAAGGCTAACATGTTGGCCGAATAAGAAGTTTGGAGGGTGGTAAACTTGAACAGTTTATTAAGAACTGATTTTGGTCGACCGCCTCTTTTGACTTCGATGACAATTCTGATGCCGTGACGATCTGATTCGTCCCGAAGATCGGTAATACCTTTGATCCTTTTGTCTCTAACCATATTGGCAATTTTTTGGACTAAATCGGCTTTGTTGATTTGGTATGGAATTTGAGTGACAATGATTTTGGCTTTGCCGTTTTTTGATTCTTCAATTTTGGTTTTGGAGCGAATCATAAATTTACCTTGGCCGGTTTGGTACATTTGGTGAATGCCTTCTTGACCATAGATTTCACCATAGGTGGGAAAATCAGGACCGGTGACCACCCGCAGAAGGTTTTCGACGGTGGTTTTGGTTTCCAGGTTGTACTTTTGGTTGTCAAGGGCGGTAACCGGAGCCAGAACCCGATCGCGGGTACTCTGTTTTTCTAAAAGGGGCTTAATTTCCAAGTTATTATCTTTGATTTTTTCAAGACTGGTTTGATTTAGGACAATATCGATGGCTTGACAAATTTCGCCGATATTGTGAGGAGGGATTTTGGTGGCCATACCAACGGCAATACCGTCGGCGCCGTTTAGAAGAAGAGCGGGAATTTGAGCCGGCAGAACAGTTGGTTCTTGGATGGTGCCATCGAAATTTTGGGTAGTATCGACGGTGTCTTTGTCGATGTCGGTTATCAATTCGGTACTGATTTTAGACATTTTGGCTTCAGTGTACCTCATAGCGGCTGGCGGGTCGTTATCGATTGAGCCAAAATTGCCTTGACCTTTGACCAGAGGATAGCGGAGAGAAAATTCTTGGGCCATTCTGACCATAGCGTTGTAAACAGATTGATCGCCGTGAGGATGATATTTACCCAAGACTTCGCCGACGACCTTGGCAGATTTGGAATATTTACCGCCGGGAGTGAGGTTCATTTGGTGCATGGCAAAAATAATGCGGCGGTGAACCGGTTTTAGACCATCACGAACATCGGGTAAGGCTCGGGCGACAATGACACTCATGGCATAGTCGAGATAGGATTTTTCCATTTCGGCAACAATGCCGACGGGTAGAATTTTACCGTATTTGGTATTGATGGTGGTTTGGGGATCCTGTGTTGGCATTTTTTAGATATCGAGAGTAGCCAGATGGGCGTGAGTCTGAATAAATTTTTTGCGGGGAGGAACATCTTTGCTCATCAAAGTAGAAAAAGTTTCGTCGGCTTTTTGAGCATCAGTGATGGTGATTTTTTTTAAAATGCGAGTAGCGGGATTCATGGTGGTTTCCCACAATTGTTGAGGATTCATTTCTCCTAAACCTTTGTAACGCTGAATGTCGTATTTTTTGCCGATTTCCAGGGTCTTTAGATAATCTTCTTTTTCTTCTTCGGTATAGACGTATCGGGAGGTTTTGCCCTGTTTAATTTTATAAAGTGGGGGCATAGAGAGATAAACATGACCGTTTTCGATGGTGTAGGGCATGTGACGGAATAAAAAGGTTAAAAGCAGGGTGGAGATATGGGCGCCGTCGACGTCGGCGTCGGACATAAGGATGATGCGGTGATAACGAAGTTTTTCGGTGGCCAGAGTTTCGCCTATGCCCATACCGAGAGCGATGATTAAGTCTTTTAGTTTGACGGAGCCAACAATTTTGTCGAGACGCATATTTTCGGTGTTGATAGCTTTACCCCAGAGAGGTAGAATGGCTTGGAATTTGCGGTCGCGGCCTTGCTTGGCACTATTATGGACAAAGATTCCTGAAGCCAGAGCAAAGTTGTGGTATTTGGGAATTTCAATATCGTAGACATCGATTTTTTTCTTCAAATAAACTATTTTTTTGATACGATGGTTGTAGAACTTAACTGCTTGGTGTAAAGAAAAGTCATCATTATCAAAAAATCTTTCTTTTAAGGTTGAATAGCGAAGCAAATTTTTATTGTTGAGTTTGTTGAAGTCTTTATGGTGACGATGGCTACCGTCTTTTATCAAGTATTTTTTGTTTTTGAGGTTATAGTTGTCAGAAAGAACATGGGTAAAAAGCCAACGGTGTTCGCCCGGGTCGAAGATCATTTCGTAACCTTTTATGGTAATTCTTTTACCGAGACGGGAAAGTTGTTTCCTTAGGGGCATGAGAGAATCTTTGGTGTTAAGATCGACGGCTTTTTTATAATTTCCATTGCGGGTCATAAACTTATGATTGGGAGTACAGACGATTTTTTGCTGGTTGTCGAGAATTACTTTGATAACTTGGGTATTTTTTTTGGTCAGGTGAGGGTTTTTGATTGGGGCAATGCAAATGTTTCTTTGTTTATTGACGGCGTAACAGTAATTGATTTTGCCTTTTTGACTTTCTTTGACTAGTTGTCTCATATTCAGGTTTCGCCCATCAAGTAAGGCAACTTTTGTGTTTCCGGAAAAACAGCCGCCGGCACTGTCGCCTTCGACAATAAAAAGTTCTGAATCGGCGGGGGTTTTTGACTGACAGTCGGCCCATTTGCCG
>CAZRAZ010000014.1:0-18243 GCA_964598275.1 uncultured Gammaproteobacteria bacterium
TATTTTTTGCCCGAGCCGCAGGGACAGGGGTCGTTGCGGCCGGGGGTGTTGGCAGAAGAAGTGACCGGTTTGACAATAGGACCTGCCGGTGGGGTTTGGAAAGATGTGTGAGCGCTGACGGTGGTATCTGTGGTTGTGGGGGCAAACATTTGACCACGCTCTTCGGTGGCATCAGCAGGAGTGATATTTTGAACGGATTGGGCCGGTTCGAGGCGAAAAAGTTTGCGGGCTAAATTATATTCAAATTGGGCCATTAAGGCCTGAAACATGTCGTAACCGGCTTTGCGGTATTCAATTAAGGGATCTTTTTGGGCATAAGACTGGAGGCCGATACTTTGACGAAGGTTATCAAGGGCGGTTAAATGATCGACCCAAAGAGGATCGAGGCTGGTAATAATGGTATAGCTTAAGATGTTGTTGCCAATTTCTTGGCCAAAATAAGCCACTCTTTGAAGCCACTGCTTTTTTAAGATGTCAAATAAAAACTTGTCGGGTTGGTCGACCTTGGCCAAATCGGTGATCAATTGCTGACGACCGGTTTGGGGCAGGGGCAAAATTTCAGAAAATTCCAAAACGACCTTTTCGGCATCAAGTTTTTGAGTATCTTGATTAAGGTTGAGACTGATAATTGCCCGGATTTGTTTTTTGAGATAAGTAAAAACCTGTTTTTGGTTGCGACGGGGATGATTTTTTTCATTTTTTAAGGTTTGGTCGCGAAGATCATAAACAATAGAGCGCTGTTTGTTAATAACATTATCGTATTCAACTAGGTTTTTTCTGATGTCAAAATTGTAGCCTTCGACCTTGATTTGGATCTGCTCTAAAACACGGGAAACCATGGCATG
Source organism: uncultured Gammaproteobacteria bacterium (assembly GCA_964598275.1). Classification (GTDB taxonomy): domain Bacteria; phylum Patescibacteriota; class Microgenomatia; order UBA12405; family UBA12405; genus JAHIEZ01. The sequence continues at coordinate 846 of CAZRAZ010000014.1, forward strand.
AGTCAGGGGTGTGTTTTCGGGCATATTAAAGCGGGTCATCAGAGAAGAAATACGCTCACCGCCAAAAATACGCATTAACTCGTCTTCAAGAGAGACATAAAATTGGGAATAACCAGGATCGCCTTGACGGCCGGAACGACCACGAAGCTGATTGTCGATACGACGGGATTCGTGACGTTCGGTACCCAAGACGACCAAGCCACCAAGTTTGACGATGTCGTTATGGTCTTTTTGCCATTGTTTTTTGTCTTCGATCAATTCTTTGGGACCACCTAAAATTATGTCAACACCACGGCCGGCCATGTTGGTAGCCACGGTAACGGCACCTTTGGTGCCGGCTTGGGAAATAATTTGGGCTTCTGATTGGTGATTTTTTGCATTTAAAAGTTGGTGAGGGATGTTTTTTTTGTGGAGTAAGGAAGAAACGATTTGGTTGTTTTCGATGGAGGTGGTGCCGATTAAAACCGGCTGGCCAGCTTGATGATAATCGGCCACCCGAGCAACTAAGGCCGCGTACTTACCGGCCTTAGTTTTATAAATTAAATCATTATCGTCGAGACGGGCCAGGGGTTTGTTGGTGGGGATAGAGATAACATCAAGATTGTAAATTTTTTTGAATTCTTCACTTTCGGTGGCGGCGGTACCGGTCATGCCGGCTAATTTTTGATAAAGGCGGAAATAGTTTTGGAAAGTAATGGTGGCCCAAGTTTGAGATTCCTGCTGAACGGAAACACCTTCTTTGGCTTCGATGGCTTGATGGAGACCATCAGACCAGCGACGGCCTTCCATAAGGCGGCCGGTGAATTCATCGACAATAATGATTTGACCGTCTTTGACAACATAGTCTTTGTCTTTATTAAACAGGCTTTGAGCTTTGATGGCGTTTTCAATGTAGTGGATGGTTTCGAAGGACTGTTCATAAAGATTTTTGACCGACAAAACCCTTTCGACCTTGCGGATACCATATTCCGACAGGGTGGCTGATTTGGCTTTTTCATCGACAACATAGTCGGTGGGCTGAAGGTCCTGGGCGATTTTGGCAAATTGATAATATTTATCAACCGGGTTGTTGTTGGGCGAGGAAATTATTAAAGGAGTACGGGCTTCGTCGATTAAGACAAAGTCGACTTCGTCGACAATGGCATAATGGTGAGAGCGCTGAACTTGTTTGTCTAAACTTGGGGTCATGTGGTCGCGAAGATAATCAAAGCCGAACTCATTGTTGGTGCCATAGGTGACATCGGCCAGATAGGCCTCTTGCCTGTCGATGGGACGAAGATGGGTTAGCCGGTCGTCAACACTACCTTGCGGATCGGTATAATCAGGATCGAGAATGAAGGATTTGTCGTGGATAATGCAGGCGGTGGACAATCCCAAGAAATGAAGGGCTTTGGGATACCAGCCGGCGCCAACTTGGGAAAGGTAGTCATTAGGGGTGATGATGTGAACCCCAAGGCCAGAAAGGGCGTTTAAATAAGCAGGAAAGATAACGGCATGGGTTTTACCTTCACCGGTTTTTTGTTCGGCAATAGCGCCTTGGTGAAGAGTGAGAGCGGCCATTAACTGAACATCGTAAGCTCTTTCACCAATGGTTCTTTTGATGGCTTCGCGGACAACGGCAAAGACTGGAATTAAAATATCGTCTGCTGATTGGCCGGTTTTTAACTGTTTTTGAAATTTCTTAGTTTGATTTTTTAGTTTTTTGTCGGAAAATTTAGTGTATTTTGATTCCAAAGCATTGACTTTTTCTATGAGAGGACGATAAGAGCGGAGTCGGCGAGTATCTTCATTAAATAAGTTTTTGAGGGCAGCAAACATGAGTTTATTATACTCTAAGTAGCCAAACCCCTCCGAAGAAGATCGGAGGGGTTTGACGGATGGCTCCTCTTTTTTTGTAATTTAGGGGGCGGAAATAAGATTAAAGCCGGTTAAGAGTTGAAGGCAGAGCGGAATTTTTATCGAGCCGTCTTTTTGTTGGAAATTTTCGATAATAGCCAGAACAGCCCGATCGGTAATCAGGGTGGCGTTTAAAATATGAACAAATTGATTTTTGCCGTTAATTTTGGTTTTGATATTAAGGCGGCGGGCCTGATAGTCGGTGCAATTGCTGCAACTTTGGGTTTCGCGGTAGGCCTTTTGGCCGGGAAACCAACAATTAATATCAAACATACGCCGGTTTGGTTGGGGCAGATCACCGGTACAAGCGGCAACGATTTGATAGGGCAGGCCTAATTCCTGCATTAACTCTTCTTCATTGGCCAGCATTTCTTGGCAGAGTTGATCAGAAAGATTGGTGTCAGGTAGGCAAAAAACGTTCATTTCGACCTTATTAAAAAAGTGAACCCGAAAAAGACCACGGGTGTCTTTGCCATAGGTGCCTGATTCGCGACGAAAACAGGGAGAAAAATTAACATATTTTAGGGGTAAAAGATTTGGATCGATGATTTCGTCCATATGGTAAGGGACAACCGAGTGTTCGGAACTGCTGATGAAAATAAGGTCGTCTTCGGGAATGGAATAATAAGCATTGTCGAGATTTTTGTTGCTGGTGTAGCCCATTTTTGCTTCGGAATTTTTTTTGATCATGGCCGGAGGAATCATGGCCCGCCAACCCTTTTTAACCAATTTTTGAAAGGCGTAAAACATGACGGCCATTTCCAGAACAGCGGCCTGATTCTTAAAATAACCAAAGCGAGATCCAGACACTTTGGCGGCGTGTTTGACATCGAGAATGTCTAAATTTTGGCCCAAATCGATGTGATCGAGAGGGGTAAAATCAAATTTTGGCAATTCTCCGACTGTTTTGATAACCTGGTTGTTGCTGTCGTCAATGCCCACGGGAGTGTCGTCGGAGGGAAGGTTAGGAATAAGTTCAAGAAGATCAGTTAACCGTTGAGCTGTTTCGTCTAATTTAGGTTGGAGTTGTTTTTGCTTTTCTTTTAGTTTTTGGGCTTGGGCCAAAATTAAGGGGTCCGGCTGGCCTTTGATTCGAGAGGAAAGTTGGTTTTGTTCGGCCCGCAGAGTTTCGATTTGGCTTAAAATTTGGCGGTATTTTTGATCGGCGGACAAGACCTGGTCAACCAAAGTGGAATCTTTTTGACGGTTTTTGAGAGCGGTTTTGACAAGGTCGGGTTGGTCTCGAAGTAAATTGATGTCAATCATGGATGGCTTATTTTAGCAGATTAAAGACCGATGTCGGTAGCGATAGACTGGAGGGCCTGAAGACAAATTTCGATAAACTTGTCGACGGGAATGTTTAAACCCTCGGGGTTTTGGCACTGCGAAACTTCATTTCGTCTAGTGCCGGTGGCAAAACGCGGTTCTTTGTAAAAACGCTTGATAACCGATGAGGCTTTGACATCGGCTAAATGGCGACTGGGATAAACAAGGGCGACGGCAACGATTAAACCGGTAAGAGAATCGGCGCAAAATATAGCCCACTGGGCTTTTGAGGAAGTTTGAACGCCGGTTAGCGAGGGGGCGTGAGCTTTGATAATTTGGTCAACGGTGTCGCTAATTTCCAGATTTTGTTTTGACAGAGCTTCTTTGGTTTTGTTGGGGTGGTTGGTTTTAAAATCGCCGGCATAATCAATGTCGTGGATAAGACCGGCCAAAAGCCAATCGTCTTTTGAGGGTTCCCCTGCCCCTATTTGGCCTTGAGAAAGGAGATGGTCGTAGATGGCACCCATACAAGCTTCCAGAGCCAAAGAGTGATAAAAAATATTGGTTTCTAAGGTTTTTTTAACGGCGTCGTAGTAAGGTTGGCGATGATAAGACATGGTTTGTTGGATACTTATGTCGTATATTATATAATAGTTTTAATTAGTAGTTTTAGTTTAAGGGGGGGTGAAAAAAATTGGCAAAAAAAGTAGGCAAAATTGTTAACTATTTGGATCGTATCGGAGTGGCGGTGATGGAAGTGGAAATAGGCAGTGTCAAGGTAGGTGACCAAATAAGAATTGGCGAAGAGAATGAAGGCTTAGAAATGGAAGTAACTTCGATGCAGATGGATCATTTAGCGGTTGATGAGGTGAAGAAAGGACAGGATTGTGGATTAAAAGTAGAATCAGAAGTTAAAAAGGGCAGTAGTGTTTATAAACTTTAATCGATGTTCTCTTCTTTTTTTAAGGAGGGGAAGAGGATGACGTCTTTGACGGTGGCTTGATTGGTGAGAAATTGGGTGAGGCGGTCTACGCCCATACCCCAGCCGGCGGTTGGCGGCATGCCGTATTCAAGAGCACGGATGTAGTCATGGTCGAACTGCATGGCATCAAGAGCGCCTTTTTTGGCTAAAGCCTCCTCTTCTAACCAACGATTTTTTTGATCGACCGGGTCGTTTAGTTCGTTGTAGGCTTTTAAGAGTTCGGCACCGGCAGCCAGAAGCTGGAAAGAGGCAATTTTTTCGGGGTCATTTGCCTTTCTCTTGGCTAAGGCAATCATAGAGGCAGGATAATCGGTGATAAAAGTAGGCTCGATAATGTAGGGACGGACTTTTTCTTTGTAAAGACTATCAAAAAGAGCTCTAAGACCAATGGCTTGGCTGATGTCAATTTTGATGTCGGCAGAAGCAAGGGCTTCTTTAAAATCGGCTTCGTTTTTTATCAGATCTATATTGATACCGGTTTTGTCAAGAATGGCTTGACGAAAGCTGAGTCTTTTGAAAGGTGGGGTGAAATCTAATTTTTGGCCCTGAAAAGTAAGCCGGAGAGAGTCTTTGACGGTTTTTATGAGATGAGTGATTAGTTTTTCGGTAAATTTCATTAAAACAGCGTAATCGACATAGGCCCAGTAAAATTCGACTTGAGTAAATTCGGGATTGTGAAAGCGGGAAACACCTTCATTTCTGAAATCACGACTGACTTCGTAAACTTTTTCTAAACCACCAACGATTAATCTTTTTAGATAAAGCTCGTCGGAAATGCGAAGATACATGTCGGTATCGAGAGTATTGTGGTGAGTAACAAAGGGCTGGGCCGAGGCGCCACCATAAACCGGCTGAAGAATGGGGGTTTCCACTTCCAAAAAGCCGTGATCATCGAGAAAGGCGCGCAGAGCGGTTAAGATTTTGCTCCTGGTTTTGAAAACTTCAAGAACTTCGGGGTTGACAATTAAATCGAGGTAACGTTGGCGATAGCGGTCTTCAACATCTTTGAGGCCGTGCCATTTTTCCGGCAAAGGACGAACGGATTTGGCTAAAATTTGAAAAGAAGAAACATCAATGGTGATTTCTCCGGATTTAGTGGTGACAACAGTACCTTTGGCGCTGACAAGATCACCAATGTCTAAAAGTGAGATTAAGTCAAATTGACCTTTGGAAATATTTTTTTTCTGGAAAAAAAGCTGGATTTTACCGGTACGGTCAAGAAGGTCGGTAAATAAAATCTGACCATGACCACGACGGGTAAGAAGACGGCCGGCAACGGTAACAATTTTCCCCATGGATTTTCTGGCTTGCTGACAAGATTGTTTTTGGCTTAGGTTTGGCTGGGGATAGGGATCGATTTTAAGTTGCCGCAAGTGTTCAATTTTTTCAAGACGGTGTTTCTTTATCTGCGAAAGTTTGGTAGCCATGACTTATTTTACACAAAAAAGCTAGTTTATGGAAATTATCTTGTAGGAAATTTTGCCAATCGGGGCTTCGACTTCAATTTCTTGATTGATTTTTTTACCCAAAAGAGCTTGACCGACGGGAGAAATATAAGAAATCCTGTTTTGAGAAGGGTCGGCTTCAAGCTCGTCAACTATTTGAAATTCTCTTTGCTCGGAAGAAGAAAGTTTGAGAGTAACCGTGCAGCCAAGCTGGACAACATCGCAATTTATCTTTTGTTTGTTAAGGATTTTGGCGTTGTTGATAGAGGTTTCCAGTTTTTCGATCTTAGCAATGACAACTTCTAACTCTTCTTTTAGCTGTTGGGCTAAACCATCTTCGCCGGACTCATCGGGTTGAGCCACTTCCTCAATTTGAATGACGAGATGTTGCTGTTTTTGTTTTAAGTCAGCCAGTTCTTGAGTCAGCCTGGTGTGGCCTTCTTGGGTAAGGAGAGTGTTTTGTGTCATTTTTTGCCAAATAAAATATTATGTTTGATAAAGAAGGGGGAAACTTCTATTTGGCTTAGCAAATAGAAAATTTGCCAAAAATAAGGTCTTCTTTGATTAAAATATGGCTTGAAACAAGCCGATTGAGGAAGCTGATTTTTGACATGGTGTAAATCTTAATCAAAATTGGGTCTTTTGTCAAATAGCCATAGTCTGTACAATAAGAAAGGATGTTTGATTTTTTTAGAGTCAGACCAAAAAAAAGAAGGGTGAAAATAGGGCAGAGTGGGGTGATTTTTTCTAATCCGGGTAAAATAAGAAGGTGGATTTTTGGAGTGGGAACCGGAGTGTTGGTGTTTTCTTTTGGTATATTTTTTTATTTATATTACCCTTTGGGAAAAGCGCTGATTTTTTATGAAACAAAAAAGAAGCCGGTGGAAAGTAATTATATAACGATAGAGGAGATTGTTTATGATGAAAAGCCGAAAGAGCAAATTGATTATGATGATTTTTATTTGGAAGTACCTGATATTTTTGCGGTTAGCCGAGTGGCGGCCAACGTGTCTGCCTTGGATAAAAATGAATATTTGCCGATTTTGGCAAGCAATACCGTGGCCCATGCCAAGGGGTCTGCTTTCCCGGGTGAGGGGGCGGGTAGAACCGTTTATCTTTTTGCCCATTCAACTTTTCAAGATTACAGTTTGGTGAGGAAGAACGCCGTTTTTTATCTTTTAAGTAAACTTGAAATTGGTAATGAAATTATGATTGATTTTAGCGGAAAAAAATACTTCTATAAGGTTTATGACAGTCGGGTGGTTGGCAGTAAGGAGGTGACTTATTTGGAGTATAAGGTGGAGGGGGAGGAAAGTTTATTGTTACAGACCTGTTGGCCTTTGGGCACCAATTGGAACCGATTGATAGTGTTTGCCAGACTTGTGGCGATAATTTAGGGTAAAATCAGAGATGGATTTAGAACTGTTTTCGAATGATAAAAGCGAGGATTATTGGGCTAAATTGTCAAGATATATAAAACCGGCCGATAAAACAGCGATAAAGCTGGTTTATGATTTTGCCCAAAAGGTCCATCTGGGACAAAAAAGAGATTCTGGGGCGGATTTTTTTTCGCATCCGGTGTGGGTGGCCAGAACAATGGCTCAAATGGACGTGGGGGTGGAGGCGATAGAAGCGGCCCTATTGCATGATTGCATAGAAGACAGCAACGTGAGTATTGAAAAAATAGCCAGTAAGTTTGGCGACGAGGTAGCTTTGTTGGTTGAGGGTTTGACCGAAGTAAGAAAAAAAGTTAAGAGGGTTGGGATATATCGAACTAACATAGAAGTGTTTAAGCGGTTTTTATTTTCTTCGGTGGATGACGTGCGGGTATTGATTATCAGGCTGGTAGATAAGCTGCATAATGGGATGACAATTGAATTTTTGTCAAAAGAGAGACAAATAAAATATGCCAAAGGAGTGTTGGGAATTTATGGACCAGTGGCCGAATATGTGGGTTTGCATTTTTTTAAAAAAAGACTGGAGGATATTGCTTTTTCGATTTTGTATCCCAAGACTGCTAAAAGGTTTAAAAAAATACTAACGGAAAATAAAACAAAAGAATTGGAGGCTCAAGAATCAATAAAGCGAACGATAGAAAAATTACTGAAAGTAAACCGGATAAATGGTGTTGAAATCCAAAGCCGAATTAAGGGCTTGTACAGTACTTATCTTAAGGTTAAGAATAAAAAATACGGAAAGAAGAGGGGGTTTAAGGACAGGGTGGGAATCAGAATTTTGTGCCAAACGATTAGTGACTGTTATGTGGTGCTGGGACTACTTCATGCCAAGTACCGGTATCTGGCTGACGAGTTTAATGATTATATATCGGTACCCAAAGAGAACGGCTACCAATCGATTCAGACAACTTTAAAATGGACAGGCAAAATAACGGCCGAGGTGCAAATTCGGACTTTTGAGATGCATGAATTTAATGAATTCGGACCGGCTTCTCATCTTGCTTATAAATACGGCAAAGGGCAGGGCGGGGTGGGATATGAATGGGTTAAAGATTTGGTTTTGTGGCAAAAAAGTGATAAGGGAATAAAAAATTATCGAATTAAAGTGCTGACGCACTTTATTTACGTGTTTACCCCAAAGGGCGATACCTTACAGTTGCCAAAGGGAGCCAGCGGCTTGGATTTTGCCTACAGAATTCATTCATACCTGGGCAATTGTTGCCAGGGAATTAAAATAAACGGGAAGATAGCCAAAATGGGAGCAGAATTAAAAACCGGCGACACGGTAGAGGTATTAAAAGGTAAAAAAATAAACGCCAATGAAAGCTGGCTTGATTTAGCAAAAACTGTGGGGGCCAGGGATCATATCAGACAGGCAATAGCGAGAGAAAATGATAGAATGGGGCATGAATAGTGAAGAAAAAATAAAAATAATTAAGAGAAACTGTCAGGAAATAATGAGTGAAGAAGGGCTGAAGGTCTTGGTAGAATCGGGACAAAAATTATCGCATTACATTGGCTTTGAAATTTCCGGCATGGTGCATTTGGGAACTGGTTTGGTATCGATGGGTAAAATTGCCGATTTTTTGGCAGTGGGGGCAAAATGCCGGGTACTTCTGGCTGATTTTCACACCTTTTTAAATAAAAAACTGGGAGGAGAGTGGAAAGATATCCGCTTTGCGGCAGAAAATTATTTTAAAGAAGCCCTGATTGCCTCATTGGCTTGCTGGAATGTGCCCGAAAATAAGGTCGAATTTATTATGGGGAAGGATTTGTATGAGAACAACATTAAACACTGGGAGACTTTTATGGAGGTAGGGCAACATGTAAGCTTATCAAGGATTTTACGATCAATTTCGATTATGGGGAAAAAGCAGGGTGAAGAAGTCAAAATGGCAACTTTATTTTATCCGCCCCTGCAGGTAGCTGACATATTTACTTTGGGAGTGAATTTGGCTCATGCGGGCATGGACCAGAGAAAGGCGCATGTGGTAGCCAGGCAGGTGGCCAAAAAATTGACCATCAGTCCCCTGCTTTCTGCAAAAGGGGAGAAAATGGCACCGGTGGCGGTGCATCAAACTTTGATTGCCGGACTGTCCGGCCCAGAAAGGGGCGGAAATAATAATGACGAAGAAACTTTAAAAATGAGCAAATCAAAGCCGGGTTCGGCCATTTTTATACACGATACTCCGGATGAAATCGGGGCAAAAATCAGAAGCGCTTATGGACCACCAAAAGAAATTGAGTTTAATCCGTTGATAAATTGGGTGGAAAAGTTGGTGTTTTGGGGAGAGGAGGAGGGTGAATTTAGGATAGAAAGACCGGAAAGATACGGCGGAAATATAACCTACGGCAAAATGGCTGACCTTCGAGGGGATTATCAGTCGGGAAAATTGTTCCCGCTGGATGTTAAAAACGGTTTGGCTGATTGGCTGATTGCCAAATTAGAACCGGCCAGGGTTCACTTTGAAAAAAATAATAAAGCCAAAGAGGGTTTGAAATGGATGAAAGAGTTTTTTAAGAAAAAGAAATAGAGTTTTTTATTAGTTTTTGGCGGTAGCGGTTGGCAAAACGGTGAGCTTCGTTGCGCAGGTTTTGCAAAAGAAGAAGAGCATGAGAATTTTTGGGTAGATTGATTTGTTGCCATTTGTCCCCTACTTTAAAAACAATGGTTTCTTCTTTTTTGGCCAAACCGATGAGGGGAATAGTGATATTTTTTTCGGTGAAAAGGGTGACGACTGCCGCCACTTGGGGTTTGCCACCATCAACCAAAATCAGATTAGCGGTGGGCCAGTCGGAATGGTTTAATCGGCGGGAAACTGTTTCGGCCATCATAAACTGATCATCGGCGGTAGATTTGGTGCGGATTTTAAATTGACGGTATTGAGAGTGATCTGGTCTTCCTTGCCGGAAGACTGACATAGCCGAAACAAAATGGCGACTGCCCATTTGGGAAACATCAAAGGCTTCGAGGCGGTTGATGGTTTTAAGTTTTGGGAAATATGGTTGAAGTAAGCTCGTTAGGTCACGAATGGCAAAATTAGCGGTATCAGAGGGTAGGTTGATGGAAGAAAACATGTCTGATAAATTGCGCCAACCGTTGACGATATAATTTATAGATTGAAGTTGATTGCGTGGTAAAATAGCCGATTCAAAATCCTGCCTGGCGGTAGCTGATTTTATGTCTTTTGTCAGTTGAGTTTGCAATTTTTTGAAATTGCCTGATAAAATTTTTTTGATTTTACCGATGTTTTGGCGATAAAGTTTAGGATCAGGGTTGGGACCAGGGCAGAGATTGAGATGGCAGTAAAGACACTTTTTTGACGAATGGAGGCGGGAATAAAAGGGAAAAAGACGACGAATGGTTTTTAAAATAGATTTGACGGCAGAGACGGAGGGAAAAGGACCGTAAATGAAAGCGTTTGCGGGTAGTTTATTAAGATGGGCGGAGAAAATTAGAGGCAATTTATGTTTGGTAATACAGATATAGAGATAATTTTTGTCGTCTTTAAGCTGGGAATTGTATTTGGGACGGTGTTTTTTGATGAGAGAGGCTTCTAGAACTAAGGCTTCGATTTCGGAACTGACGGTTTTGGTGGAAATAAAGGCAATTTGAGAAACTAAAGTCCGGGTTTTTGAACCAAGGGCGTCGGGGCGCTGGAAATATTGTGAAATCCGTTTTTTGAGATTGATGGCCTTGCCAACATAGATGATTTGGCCCCGGGAGTTTTTATAGATATAAACGCCGGGAGTGGTGGGTAGGTTTTTAAGTTCCATTTTTTAAGAACTGGCCGGTGTAGGAAGCAGGGGTGGCCATAATTTTTGAGAGTGGGCCTTGGGCAACAATGTGGCCACCCTTATCACCACCTTCGGGACCAAGATCGATAATCCAATCGGCGCGGCGGATAACGTCGGGATTGTGTTCGATTAACAAAACGGTATTACCCTGGTCGACTAATTGGCGGAGAACTTTTAGTAATTTATCAATATCATAGGGGTGTAAGCCGGTGGTGGGCTCATCTAAAACATAAAGAGTGCGGCCGGAGGAATTTTTGACTAATTCACGGCTGATTTTTAGACGCTGGGACTCGCCGCCCGAAAGAGTGTTACTGGGCTGACCCAACTCCAGGTAACCCAAACCAACCTGACAAATAGTGGTTAATTTTCGTTTGAGGGAAGGAATGTTGGCAAAAAAGCTCAAAGCTTCGTCGATAGTAAGAGAGAGAATGTCGGCAATATTTTTATCTTTGTATTCCACTTCCAAAACATCCTCTTGAAAACGACTGCCATGACATTCTTCACAAGTAATGTAAATATCGGGCATAAATTGCATTTCGATTTTGGTTTGACCCTGACCTTGGCAGGCCTGACAACGACCGCCACCTTTGACATTAAAAGAAAAATGACCGGCATGATAGCCTCTGACTTGAGCTTCGATAGTTTGGGCCATTAATTTGCGGATATCGTCAAAAACCTTGGTATAGGTGGTCGGATTAGAGCGAGGAGTGCGACCGATGGGAGATTGGTCGACCAACTGTAAATCAAGAAGCTGCTGCCAGCCATCGATTTTTTTGTATTTACCAATAAATTCGTGGTAGGAACCAAAAATTTTATCCTTGACGGCTGCATAAAGAGTGTCGTGAACCAAGGTAGACTTGCCGGAGCCGGAAACACCAGTGACACAAACTAAGCGATTGAGAGGAATTTTAGCGGTGATATTTTTTAGATTCCACTGTGAACAACCACTGATAATAAGGTGGGGATGATTGGCGGGGGTTGAAACAAATGACTTTGGCAAAGAGACATTTTTTTTGAGGTATTTGGCAGTCAAAGAGGTGTTGTTTGCTTTGATTTGTTTTAAAGTACCAGCTACTACTATCTGACCACCAAATTTACCGGCTTTCGGGCCAAAATCGACAATATAATCGGCACTACTAATAAGCGATTGGTCGTGCTCGACAACAATAACAGTGTTGCCAAGATCACGAAGTCTTTTTAGGGTTTTGATTAACCTAGCGTTGTCACGGGGATGAAGGCCGATGGTGGGTTCGTCTAAGATATAAAGAACGCCGGTTAGGCCGGTGCCGATTTGACTGGCCAATCTGATACGTTGAGATTCGCCGCTACTTAAAGAACCGGCTTCACGCTCAATTGAAAGATAACCAAGACCGACAGCCAATAAAAACTCGATACGGGAGGCAAGTTCTTTTTGAATCGGCAGAAGAATCTCGCGTTGGGATTCGATATCCAGACGGTGATCAAGGGTAGAAATCCAGACAGACAGTTCATTGATGGGCATTTGGCTGATGTGGTAGATGTTTTTACCGTCAACGGTAACTGACAAGCTTTGGGGATTTAAACGGGAGGCCTGACAGACAGGGCAGGCGGTTTTGGTTAAAAATCTTTTTAACTCTGAACGAAGAGTATCGGAGTCGGTGGTGAAATAACGGTGTTCCATAATTTTGGCTTTCCACTCGGGAAATTTCGATCGATTAATTTTGAATTTAAAACCCAAACCGTTGCATTCAGGACAGGCACCCTGGGGAGAGTTAAAAGAAAAAAGGTGTGGTTCTAGAGCCGGCAGGGAGATGTTGCAGACAGGACAAGCAAAGTTTTGAGAATAAAGAGTATCGGACATCTGTTGGGGATGATCGGGGAAATCGAAAGAACTATCGTTAACTTGGGAAACAATTAAAAGACCATTGCTGATTTTTAGGGTCTGGTCGACGCTGTCTTTAAGGCGGTCGGTGGTGGCCTTGAGTTGTTTTAATGAGTCAGTGGTTAGAGAAAGGCGGTCGATAACGGCTTCGATTTTGTGTTTGTTGGTTTTGGCGGGGGCAAAATCACCATAAAGATCGACCAGTTGATTATCAATCCTGGCCCATTTGAAACCCTGGGAACGGAGGTTTTTTAGTAAACCGCGAAAGTCGCCGCGACGATTGTCGACCAAGGGGGCCAAAATAAAAAGGCGATAAGGTTTTAAGGATTTAATTTGGGTAGTGGCGGTAGACAAAATTTGATCAACAATCTGATTATTGGTTTGGGGTAGAACCAAGCGACCGCAATCGGGACAATGAGGCAGACCGATACGGGCAAAAAGGAGCCGAAGATAATCATAAATTTCGGTAATGGTGCCAACGGTGGAGCGGGGGTTGTGAGAGACGGCTTTTTGGTTGATGGCAATGGCAGGAGACAGGCCTTCGATGAGGTCAACATCGGGGTGGGTAGAATTGCCCAAAAACTGGCGGGCATAGGAAGATAAGCTTTCGACATAGCGACGCTGTCCTTCGGCAAAAAGAGTGTCGAAAGCCAGAGATGATTTACCGGAACCGGAAATGCCGGTAAAGACAACTAGTTTGTTTTTGGGGATAGATAGGGATATATTTTTAAGGTTATGCTCCCTGGCACCTTTGATGGTAATAAAATTATCCATAATCTTTTATTTTACTAAAAAGTTTCGGGTTTTGTTAGGGAGTGGAAGGACAGATTTCACCTCCGAGATGCCAAAGCTCACCTCGGAGGTGAACAAGGGTCATCCCCGGAGGAGTGATCTTTTTTCTATTTTTTTGATGTGGTCGCGGATTTTGATGGCTTGTTCAAAATTCATGTCATTGGCAAGTTGGCGCATTTGACGTTTAAGATCGCTTAAGTGTTTTTTCAGTTGCGGGGGAGTAAGTGAATTGGGATCAATTTTTAACTTATCTTCGAGAATCGGGTCTTTTATAGCGGCCTGAATTAGTTGGGGGCGAATGGCTTTGATAATTGATTGGGGAGTGATGCCGTGTTTTTGATTATATTTTTTTTGAAGGCGACGACGGCGGTTGACCACTCTGATGGCTTGGCGCATAGCATCTGAAATAGTGTCGGCATATAAAATAACTTGACCGGCCAGACTTCTGGAAGCCCGGCCCATGATTTGGATAAGAGAATTTTTGGAACGCAAGAAACCTTGGGAATCGGCATCAAGAATAGCCACCAAAGAGACTTCGGGTAAATCCAGACCTTCGCGCAAAAGATTGATACCGACTAAAACATCGTAAGCACCACGACGAAGGTCGTCTAAAATTTGAGTTCTTTTCAGAGTGTCGATATCAGAGTGAAGATAGGCGACTTTGAAATTAGCGCCGGTTTTAGCGGTATCAGACAAATAGGCGGCCAGATCTTCGGCCATACGTTTGGTGATAGTAATAACCAGGGTGCGATTTTTGGCTTTGATTTGATCTTTGATTTGGGAAACCAGGTGAGGAATTTGATCTTTGGTGGAGTGAAGAGTGATGGGAGGATCGATTAAACCGGTGGGGCGAATGAGCTGTTCGACAATGTGAGCTTTGCTAGTCACACCGTCCGAGGAGCCCCTTCGGGTCACCTCGGAGGAGTGACCTGATCTTGAATCGTTGATTTCCCAGTTGGCGGGAGTGGCGGAGACATAAATAGCCTTGGGAATACGACTATAGAATTCGGCAAAGGTCAGGGGGCGATTATCCAACGCCGAGGGTAAGCGAAAACCAAAGTCAATTAAATTTTGTTTACGGGACTGATCGCCACGGTGCATACCGCCGATTTGGGGAATAGTAACGTGAGATTCGTCGATAATGGTCAAAAAGTTTTTGCCCCAAAGCTGCCGAAAATAGTCAACCAGGGTGTAAGGCGGGTCGCCCGTTAAGCGATCCTGATCAAAGTAAATGGAGTAATTTTCAATGCCGTTGACGTAACCTAATTCCTGAATCATTTCCAGGTCATAGTTGGTGCGTTGTTGAATGCGATGGGCTTCCAGAAGACGATTTTGGGATTTAAAGATATCAACCTGACGGTGGCAATCGGCTTTGATTTTGGCAAAAATAGAAGGCAGGTCGGCATTACCAGCGCCGACATACTGTTTGGCGGGAAAGAGACAGAAGGCGGATAATTTGATTTCTTGGGAGGAATATGGATGACGATGAATAATGTTGATCAGTTTTTCGCCGGAAAATTCCAGACTTAAAATCCAGTCTTCGTAAGAAGGCCAGATTTCGACTACTTCTCCTCTAACCCGAAAAGTAGAACGGGTAAATTCGAGCCGATTTCTGGTGTAGTAGAGACTGACCAAATCTTCAAAAAGCTGACGGCGTGGATAGTTTTTGTCTAAAGAAAAATTAATGGTACGATGGCGAAACTCTTGGGGGGAGCCGATGTTGTAAATACATGAAACAGAGGCGATAACGATATTGTCGGAGCCGGAAAAAAGATTAGAGGTGGCCGCGAGACGAAGTTTGTCGATAAGCTGATTGATATCAACTTCTTTGGCAATATAGGTATCGGAAGCAGGCAGGTAGGATTCGGGCTGGTAGTAGTCGTAATAGGAAACAAAATAGGAAACTTTGTTTTTGGGGAAAAGCTCCTTAAATTCCTGATAGAGTTGGGCGGCTAGGGTTTTGTTGTGAGAGATAACCAGGGTGGGAAGCTTCGTATTTTGAATGATGTTGGCAATAGTAAAAGTTTTGCCGGAACCGGTGACACCAAGCAAGACCTGTTTGTTGACGCCTTTTTTGAGGTTGTCGGTGAGAGTGGCGATAGCTTGAGGCTGATCCCCCGCCGGTTTAAAGTCTGATTTAAGTTGAAAAGTCATGGTATATTTTAACAGCAGGCAGAGTGGTGATAAAATACGACTATGACCGAACGTTATGTTCCTGAAGAAGGAGGGTTATCTTCGTTGGCAGAAAGGATCGTATTTTTCGCTGCTCCTTCGACATTAAACAGATTTGGTTTTAGCGCCAAAGAGATAAAGGGATATTCTACAGTGATAGCAAGGGGAGAATTGCCCGATGGTTTTGAAAGTATCGAGGATTTTGATAAATATATACTAATGAGAATAAAAGATGGTGGAGCATTAAAAGCGAGGAAAAAATCTGCAAGAAAGGCTTAAAAAATCCAAGGGGAAAAGGGGCTTTGATTTTGTTAAACTAGTTTATGAAAAAAACAAAAATAAAAAATGGCAGGGAAGAGTTGAGGCAGATGATTGTAAAGATGAGAAAAAACCGATTTGATAACAGCGGGTTTAAACCGACTTTTGCCGGACCGATGAAAAAAGGGGTGCCGGCATTTAGGCGGCCCCAGAATAAGGGTTAGAACGAGAGGGGCGAGATTTGACGTAAGGACTGAAATTAGTGCAAATGGGTTTACCTTTGGGAAGAGGTGTTCTTTCGTGGGGAGAACGAAAACAAAACTCCTGACCGCCTTCTACTCCCCAGCATCGACAGGCAGGGCATCTTTCTTTATCTCTAGGCATTTCAGGGAGTAACACTGATGTGAATATAACATAAATGGTAAAGTGTCATTATGCTGACAAAGGTAAGAAGTGTGGCCAGTTTTGGTTTGGAGGCGGTGAGTATTGATGTGGAGGTTAATGTAGCCGAAAAAGGTTTTCCCGGATTTAATATTGTGGGGCTGGCAAATAAGGCAGTGGAAGAAGCCAAGGAAAGAGTAAAAACAGCTTTGATTAATTCGGATATCGATTTTCCCAACCAAAAAATCACCATTAATTTGGCGCCGGCGGATTTACCCAAAGAGGGCTCGGCATATGATCTGCCGATGGCCATGGGCATTGTGGCCGATATGGGCTTGGTGGAACTACCTAAAAGTTCGTATTTTTATGGTGAATTGTCGCTTGACGGCAGTTTGAGACATAGTAAAGGAGTGTTTTTGTTGGCAATTTTGGCTAAGGAAAAGGGCATAAAAAACATATTTGTACCGAGACTGTCGGCCAACGAGGCCAGTGTGATTGAAGGCATATCGGTGTTTCCGGTGGCCAGTATTACTGAACTTTTAAAACATCTGAAAGGTCAGCGGTTGATAAAAAAATTGAGGCCGGTGACAGAGAGTGAAGTACTGTCGGATCTGCGGGCCGAGTTTGATTTTAATGAAGTTATGGGCCAAGAGATGGCCAAAAGAGCGATGGAGGTGGCGGCGGCGGGCGGACATAATATTTTATTAATGGGACCACCCGGAGCCGGAAAAACGATGCTGGCGCGGGCGATGGCCGGGATTTTGCCACCATTGACGGAAGCAGAAAGTTTGGAGGTAACTAAAATATATTCAATTTCCGGCAATATCCCTCCGGGAGGATCGCTGGTAAAACTCCGGCCGTTTAGGTCGCCTCATCATACTATTTCTAAAGTAGGCTTGGTGGGCGGCGGGCCCAATCCCCGACCGGGAGAGATATCAATGTCTCATAGGGGAGTCTTGTTTTTGGACGAATTTGCTGAATTTGGCAGAAGTACCCTGGAAGTATTAAGACAACCGATGGAAGACGGCAAGGTGACCATTTCGCGAGCGGCGGGCAGTGTGACATTTCCGGCTGATTTTATGCTGGTGGC
>CAZRAZ010000015.1:0-17947 GCA_964598275.1 uncultured Gammaproteobacteria bacterium
ATACTTCTTTTGAAGTTGGTCGAGAAAAATTTCTTCTTTGGCACAGTGAGAGCAACCTTGGCCCCAAAAAAAGTCAATTGGAGGTGAGGGGGTTTGGGCTTTAAGGGGAGAGGTGAGAAAGAAAAAAACAAGAAAAATGATTAATTTCGAGAGTGATTTCATGACTTTTATTATATCTTAAATACTCTTTGTATTTCAGATCCCGGGGTGTCTAGCTAATTCACTCCGGAGGTGTGTGTGAATGCTTTGTTTTCGGATCCCGAGTGAGAGAAAAATATTTATTTGGAAAAAATACCTTTGACAAAGTTTAGAAGACGGCCGAAAAGGTTGGTTTTAGGAGCTTGAACGGCGACGGGAGCGGGAGTGGTGACAATCTTCTCGACGACGGTGGGAGAGTCAATTTCTGAAGGCGAGGGAGAGGGTAGAATGGCAGTGTCGATACCAAGATCTGAAGAAGAGGAAACGGCGGTGACAGTGGAGTTGGACGAATAGGGTACGCCCTGGTAACCAAAACCGCCGATAAGCACATAAATGCCGTGAATTTTGGGTAAAACGGTGGCAACCTCGTGGCGGTCGGTGATTAAAAGAGAATTTAAAGGATACCAGCGTTTGTCGGCGGTGTCGTAGTAATTGATGCGCAAAGATTTTTCGGGAATGCCACCCAAGGCGGTTGGATCATAACGGAGAATGAGAGTGATGGGATCGGCCAGAGTATGAAAATCCTGTCCATTGTAGCGGGCAATCAGTCTGATTTTATAGGGACCGGAGCCAATCCAGAGCGGCGGAGTAGGCAGACGATAGCCAACGTCAACCGGTTGGACATCAAGATCGGCATCGTAATCGAGAGCCCCGACGCCAAACATCATGATGACTTTGTTTTGGGCTCTTTCGACGATGACGGCGCGGTTGCGGGGAACGGCGGCGGCGGAATCAACGGAAGCGGAAGAAGAGGAAGAAGTAGAAGTGGATCTGCCACTGATCACATTTGGATCTTTGTTAGAAAGAATACTAAAGGTGGTGAAATGGTTAATAGTGAAGGAAATTGTCTTGGCGGTAGTGTCAATGGTGGCGCCCGTTATCCCTTTCCAGGTAGAAGTGGTGGTGTCCCAATAACCGTTGTCCAGCAAAGTTTCGTCGGAACTGCCGATAGCTTCTGTTAAATAATCCGCAGTATAAGGAATGGTGATGGTGACATTGTCGTTAAAGTTGGAAGTAATCAGACTGCCGGAATCATCGGTGGCGGTGATTTCATAACCGATACCAATGGGGATAGCCTTGTTTTGGGTAGAAAGTTGTGAGGTGGGAGAAATGGTGATAGTGATATTGTCGCCCGTGGCACTGCTGGTAGGAGGAATGGCACCGGCGGGAATAGAGAGACTAAAACCACCGTCAAGGGAAATTTTTTTGGCGTTGGTGTAGTCGAAAGTAGCAGAAACAGCATCCGGCAGAGTAAATGAAGCTTTGGTCAGAGTAAGGTTCTGACTTTTTGTAGTAGCACCAGCCATAATGACTTCATTAATGGTACTTTGGTAAAAGTCGGATCCGGATTCATACATGGCGCGGAGGTACCAAGTGTCGTCTTTGGTGACATTAAGAGTAAAATCACCGCTATTAGCATTGGTTTCGCTATAACCACCCTTGTCTGAATAGGCAGAAATAAAAGCGCCTTTTTTGACATCATTTAAATAGACAGAGCCGGTAATGGTAGCGTCAGACGCGGTAAATTGAAGATTAACAGCACCCGGAGAGGTGGGGGAAATGGTGGCTTCGACGCCATCGGGATTGATGTAACCCATGGAAGGAGGCAAGAAAGCCTGAACTTTATATTTACCGGCAGGGAGAGAAATTGAATAGGTGCCGTCAGAATCCGTAGCACTACCGGACATAAACATGGGGCCGCCGGCAGAAAAGTCGGAAGCTTTACGATTGTCGGTGGAAATCCAGACACCGGCCAGGGCTGAACCGTCGGGACCGGTGACAGTACCGGAAATAGTTGAGTCGGCACTACGGAGAGTAATGTTGAGAATGGCCGGATTATCGGCAGTATTGGCACTGGTAACGGTAACCCCGTTGTCTTTGGACATGGGCTCGGACATATAATTATTCTCGGTGGGATCGATGAAATAACCGATACTCCAGGTACCGTCACTAACTGAAAGGGTGGTAGAACCGGTGATTAAATCCGAACCATAAAGCATCTTGAACATATGACCGCCGCTACCATTGTCGGCAAAAATATTGGCTTGAGAGAGACCGGTAATAGCATTACCGTTGGTATCTTTGAAGTTAACTTTGATTTTCCGATTGTTGGGTTTAACGGTAATATTGATAGATTTGGTTTCTCCGGCGGTGATAGTAGTTTCGGTTGACGAGGCAGGAGTATAACCTGATGATTCGGGAGGGAATTCAACGCCGACATTGTAAGTGCCTGCCGGCACTTTAATAGTAAATATGCCATTTTGGATCGGAGCGCCCATACCGGCGCCCATCATTGGACCGCCAGAACCGGCATCAGCAAAAGCAAAACCCCAAACACCGGAAATACCATTACCGTCGGCATCAACCAATTTACCTTTAATGGTGGCGTCAGCGGCAGTAAGTTTAAAATTATTGTCAGGAAAAGTGCTGCCATCGGCAGAAGAAGTAACGTTGACCTGAAGCGGACTTCCACCGTAAATATAGTTAGTTTGAGTATTGGAATAACCACCCATCATGCCCGGATCGGACATAAGATTGATCATCCAGGAGCCCGGGGTAACCTTGAGAGAATAGGCTCCATTGGCACCGCTGGTGGTACCGGTAAAATCGCCGCCGCCGGGGCCCATCATTGGACCGGTGCCCGGACCGCCAAATTCATCAAACTTTTTGGACATTTTAGAAGCATTGACCTGCTGGCCGCTAATGCCCTCGCCGGCATCATAGACATTATCGCCATCGATATCGTTCCAGACCCGGCCGGTAATAGTATCCTTTTTTTCAGTTAGGGTTAAAGTCCCGACATTGTAGTTACTGGTGGAAACGGTGATGGTTTGAACAGAGGGGGCGCTGTAGGTGGGATTCCATACCTGAACCATAATATTATATGTTCCCGGGGCAACTTTGGTGGAAAAATGACCGTTCCCATCTAACTGGGCAAAGGTGCCGCAGCCTTCTTTGGATCGAACTTCAACTCCGCCCTGACCGGTTAAAGGAAGACCATTGGGGTAAACAACGTCGCCAGTAATAGTAAGATTGGTTCTTTTGATGGTAAAGTCAGTTTGGCCGCCGGTATTGGCACTGGTTTTGGTTTCGACACCGGTGCCACTTTCAAAAACAAAAAATTTGGGCATACCGCAATAGGACCAATCCGGAGGGCTACTGGGATTCCAGTTTGGTTCGGGTCTTAAGCCCCAGGTGCCACCACCAACAGTGAGGGAATAGTTGCCACTACTGTCAACATCATCCTGGGCTTGACCCATACCCATTTCTTTGAAGGCTTGAATTCTCCCGGAAGTGATCGGAGTCCCGTCGCTATCTTTGAGGGTGCCGGTGATGGTTTTGGTGGCGACAGTAAAACTAATATCTCCCAAATTGCAACTGGTGACAAAATCAGGACAGGTGCTGCCGACGGCGGTGGTTTTAACCTTACCGGTTGCGTCTACCTCGATTTGGATTTGATCCGGGGCGTTAATACCCTCATAACCGCTTTGCCAGGGCATCATGAATTCGATAAAATAACTACCCACAGTTAACCCGCCCATTTTGAAAATACCACTCATATCAGACATGGTGTTTTTAAATCCGGTCGGGCTAAAGTCTGATGGTCTAAAACTAACACCGGAATTGGTGACATAGTCGTACTGGCCGCTGCTAACCAGTGGATTATTTAGTCTGCCTTGAAGCTGAATAGCGGACATGGTAATTGGGGTAGCATAGTGGGTGTTGGCGTCGGCGGGGAGGGTAGCGGTTCTGTCGGCGGCTTTGGCATAAGTGGTAACTCCCATCGGAGGGTTGGCCTCGATAGTAATGGCGCCGGTGGGACAGGTTTCGGAAGCTGGCCCGCCGGTATACCAAAAATCATCAGGGTAATAGGAAATGGCACCGTCAACAAAAGTTCTACCGCCCCAAGAACTGACTGTCCAGTTGGAATTGTGAAGATACATTTCCGCTTTGGCAATGGCAGTAGCGCCGGTTGGGTCTTTAATCTTGGCTCTTAAACAGTAAGTACCGATGTCAACATAGAGAGCCCGATCCCGATTGTCGTAGGGCAATTCCCAGAAGGTGTCGTTGGCCGGGCCAAAACCGCTTTCAACGCTAAAAGCATAAGCGCCGGCTTTGGCAGGATTGGTGACACCAGTAACTATTAATCTAACCGTCTTGTCGGCCGGAATGGTGGTTTGAATAGAGTGGATGTTGCTGTTGTCAACATAACCCAGGCCCCAAATTAAAAGATGGTTGTCCGTAGAAATTTCTTTGTGAAAATAGCCGGCGCCACCGATATCAATGTCGACCCAAGTATCACCGACACTATTATATTGGAAACTCCCGAAAGTGCCGGTGGCAGCGGCCATGTTGGAAGTCTGATCCCCGCCCTCCCAGGTGCTTTTGGCGGTCATCCGATTAAGATCAAAATTCATTGACTTGGCAGTATCGGCGGTGATTTCCTCGTTTAGTTGGAACTGGAGAGTATAGGTGACATCGGTAGCGCCAATAGCCGAATTAGAGACAGAAAAAGAGGTAACGGTGGCTTGACTAACGGCTAAAACTTTTAGGGGAGAATAAAAAAGCGCAAGGAGGATTAACAGAAAACAGAAACATACTTGTCTGACGTTATGCATGATGGATGATTAGTTTTTTATTGATGTAAACTAATTAATTTAAGACTCTTTTTTTGGTTTTGTCAATGAGTCAACTAAAATATGGACATGAGCAAAGTTACAAGGGGTGTTTGGGCTGGTTTAAAAAATATCAGATTTTACTATGGCTGATAGAGTTTTTGGATGCCAGTTTTGTCACCGGGAGCAAGATCACGTTTACTGGTTTCGCCTTCGGTAGAGTAACCGTACATGGTTTCGGCTTGGCAAGTAGTCTCATAAAGGTCATCCATACCGGCAGAGTGGCCAAGTTCGTGAGTAGCGATGTTTTGAAGATCCATTAAGGTCGGGTCGGCAATAGCCTCGCCCCAGTCCCAAAGAGAGGCATCGTTAAAGAGCATGTCCCATTCGACTAATTCCCTGGTTTGGAGAGGGCCGGAGAAATAGCCCCAGACACTGGTAACGGCAATAACATTAGGATCAGGATAGCGGCCAAATTGGACAGAATTTTGGTAGTCATATTGGCCATAGGCGGCAGAATAATTAGTAGAGCCGGCACCAAAAATATTACCGCCGTAAGTTTCCCATTGCCCTACTCCAGCCGCTAAGGAATTAACGATAAAAAATGAGGACAGGCCGTCGCTGTTGTCCGGATTGATGACATAGTCTTCGGCGGTTTTCCATTTAGCGCCACGAGCTAAAAAACCATAACAAGTAGACTCCGCGGGAGGTTTGGTTGGTTTACCCGGTTGATTAGGTTTAGTATGGCCTTTTTTGTGGTGGATAAAGGTAATTTTGGTCAACGGACCCCGGTTATCAAGTCCTTGGGGACGATCTTGGGCGAAAAGAGGCAGAGTGGAGATTAGAAAAAATAAGGATAAAATCGACCAGAGGCCGACAAGGGGTAGAATTATTTTTTTCATACTTTACTTTAACACAGGTAAGCCGTAAAGAGAAACAATTTAGGTAAAGAGAGAAGCTTGGGCATTTTTGAGACGGTAAAGCCGCCTTTTTTGGCGGATTTTGGGAATAGCCGGGTCAGAGATTTTGGGGCAATTGATAATAGAGGTATAAGGAGATGGGCAATGGCAGGAGAAGAGAAAAAGGGTGACTCATCCCCTATTGGCTGAAAGGGAATACCGGAATAGATAAATTTACGGTTAAGAACCCGGCTAAGACCGCGGGTGCGGTAAAGAACGGCAAAATCGGAGAAGTCGATGTTTTTATCGTTTTCATTATGAAAACGGGAGGCATCGGCAAGAATTGTCTGTCCGCTTCTGTAATTTTTGGTTAAAACAAAGCGGCGGGGGTGAAAATCTTTGACAAATTTTTGAAAAACCGAAGAGTCGGCGCCGCGAAAAGCATAGATGGACTGGCGAGGATCGCCGATAACAAAGAGATTTTTGGAAGGAGGAACAAGAAGACAAAGGAAGTGATACTGAAGCGGATTGGTATCTTGAAATTCGTCAACTAAAATGTGCGAAAATTGGGGAAATTTTTTGAGTTTGACGACTTTCAGGAGCAGGTCGTCAAAGTCGAGGAGTTTTAGTTGTGAAAGGTAACGGTTGTAATTTTTAGTGAGATCTTTTGTGAGATTAGATAGTTGAGGCGAGCAATAAGAGTGTGGGTTTTGCCGGTGCCGGGACCGGCGAGAACAAGAACCGGGCCGTCGGCATGACAGGCTTGTTGCTGGAGACGGTTAAGGTGGTATTTCTTCATTAAGTGGATTATAGGAAAGTCATTTGTTTTTTGTCAGAAGAACTTTTGGTGGAAATAATGCCGTAAACGCCGTCATAACCAGGCCGGATGTGGACTTTGCCCTGACGGAGAGCGAGGAGCGCGCGGGCAATGTCAGGGGGGATAAAGGCTTTGATGTCAGAGGGAGAAATAGCGCGAAGAATAGAAAATTCGTCACCCAAAAGAGAGAGAAGCTGGAAATACTGCTTTTGGACAGTGATAGAGTTGACGGATTTGACTCCCCTAGCCTCGGCGATAAGCTCGGAAAGCGGGATGATATATTCGACCTTTTTGTGTTTTTGGGGACGAAAACTTGGCGGTCGGTCGGACAGGCTGTTGACACGGTGAGCGACACCTAACACCAGCGGTTTGCCGCATTTGGGGCAAATATTTTTGCGTTTTTTGCTTTGGGCAGGAGAAAAGACAACATTGCAGGCACGGTGACCATCATAATAGTATCTACCTTCTTGGGGAAAAAATTCAATGGTGCCAATAAAATTTTTACCGGTTTTAATGGCTGAAATGATTTGATGGTAATTAAGGTCAGTATTGATAAGACTGGCTTCACGACCGAGTTTTTGAGGTGAATGAGCATCAGAATTAGAAACAAAGGTGATATGGTCAAGAGCAGACCAGCGCCAATTCATAAAAGGATCAGAGGAAAGGCCGGTTTCCATGGCGGTAATATGAGGACTTAAATGGCCAAAAGCTTCTTCAACGGAATCAAAGCCGGATTTAGAGCCAAATAAAGAAAACCAGGGAGTCCAGACGTGGGCAGGGATAAAGAAATTGTCAGGATCGGTTTGGAGGCTGATTTGGAGAAGCTCCTGACTGTCCAGTCCCAAAATGGGGCGACCATCGGATGTGAGATTGCCGATTTTGGATAGGCGGGAGATAATTTTGGAAGCCGAGGAAATACCGGGGGCAATTAAAATATTATGCATTCTTCTGGTCTGGCCATGACGGGAGTAAATATTGCTGATTTCGGAAGTGAGAATAAAACGGACCTGGCGAGATCGGAGAATCTTGGGTAAACCGTTATCTTCTTTTTTAGCCAGGGAGGATTTGAGCTTAAAAAGGCCGGGTTCGGCAGGAACGAGTTGTTCTTTAATTTCTTTTAGCCAGAGGGGATGAGTAAAGTCCCCGGTGCCGATAACATCAATACCTTTAATTTTGGCCCAATGATAAATGACAGGAAGAGTTAATTGTTTGCTGGTGGCGCGCGAAAATCGGGAGTGGATATGAAGATCGACAATTAAGCCCATGGCTTATTTTTCTGACTTATTTCTTTCTACTTTGATGGTGCACTCGGTGATCAAAGCGGCGATAACGCCGACGGCGGCCAAGGGCAGAGCCAGAGCGGCGCCGACAACACCGATGGTAAGAGGCAGAACAATCAGGGTCTTGCCGTTTTTGTCCAAAATAGAGATTTTTCTGACATTACCTTCTCTGACCAATTCTTTAACCTTTTTTAAGAGATCGACACCGGTGACTTTAATGGTCTCGGCGACCTTTTCTTTTTTGGTTTTTGTTTTTGTTGTCATATATAAAAATGATAGCACAAATTAATGACTGATGATTTTGAGGCGACCGGAAGTAAAGACAGTGGTGTCGGCGGTGAGACTTTTGGCCTGAACGCAAATGAGGTGATTGCCGGTGCGGAATTGGAGAGGGTCGGAGACAACAACGGTATCGGCTTGGTTGGCAGTTTGAATTTCCGAACCCCAGATTTCGATACCGGCGGTCAGGTCGAATAAGCGAAGAAAGGCCAGACCGTTGCCGTTTAGTAATCTCATATTGGCTTCAAAATAGGCTTTGGATAAATTGGGAAAGTCGGCGGGGTTGAAATAAAATTCAGTGCCGGCAAGTTTGGTCCATTGATAAGCCAAAAGACTGCCGGAGCCGGGGACGGGGATATAGGAAGTTTGAGGCGAAGAGACGACAGAGACGGGAGAAGAGGTTGGGGCAGAAGCGGGCGAAGCGGCCGAAGAAGTGGCAAGCTGATCTTGAATGGCGAGCAGGTCGGTTTTAAGTTGATCGATTTTGGCTTGAAGTTCTGATTGGCCGGGGGTTGAAGAGGAAAGTGAGGGCGGCGGTTGGGGTTTGAAATAGAGATAGACGAAGGCCAGATTTAAAACAAGAAGGTTTATTATTAGGAAGGTAAAAATCAGTTTTTGCTTTTCCATCTATAGTTTAATATATCATTTTGATGGTCAAAATTGCTTTTTATTATAAATAAGGTAGAATAGAGATTGTAGAAAAGGTTCTGTCAAGTTTTTTGAAAAGAGGCCGCTACAGATTATTAGTTTTTTTTAATGCAATGGCAAAAAAATTGTACATCGGCGGCCTTTCTTTTGGAACGACCGATGATTCTCTAGGAGCGGCATTCGCTCAAGCCGGAAACGTTGTTTCGGCTATAGTTATTAAGGATAAATTCTCTGGTAGATCCCGAGGATTTGGTTTTGTAGAAATGTCTACCGATGAGGAAACTCAAGCGGCTATTGACATGTGGAACGACAAAGAACTTGATGGTAGAACCATTAAAGTAAACGAAGCCCGACCGATGGAAGATCGTCCCCCTCGACGCGACAACTACTCTCGAAGTGGTCCTCGCGGCGGCGGCGGTGATTACAACAGCGGTGGCGGTGGATACTAATCTAACCGTTTCTTAAAAAAATCCCCTGCGATAAGCGGGGGATTTTTGTTTGGAAATTTGGTGTTATGATAAAAGCATGGAAAAAGAAAATAACGAAGTTTGTCCAAAATGCGGCGCGGTGTTGGGCGAAGTGGTGGAAACGCCGACAGGAAGGAAACTGCAACGTTGCAGTAAGGGATCGTGGAACACGGAAACTAAAAAAAGCGAGGGCTGTGATTATGTGAAATGGTTGGAAATAGAACCAAAGGAACTTGATGAAAAATGCCCTAAGTGCGGCGCCCCTTTAGTTTTGCAAGTGACCAGATTTGGCAAAAAGATGAAAAAATGTTCTAAGGGTGGCTGGGATAAGGAGGCTAAGCAGGCGACAGGGTGTGATTATATTGAATGGATCAACGGCACAACGGAAAAATTGGATGAAAAATGCCCTAAGTGCGGAGAAGATTTAGTATTATATACAACTGTTAACGGAAAAAGAATGAAGAAGTGCTCGACGTCGGGTTGGGATCGAGAGGCAAAAAAAGCGACCGGTTGTGACTATATTGAATGGCTGAAAACGGAGAGGCAAGTTAGTAACGGGGAGGAATATCTGCCGCCGGAGCCGGGAGAAGAAGGCTAAAAAAGTTCACCTCCGGAGGTGAACTTTTTTTCTATTCGTAGCGTAAGGCGTCGATCGGATTGAGAATACTGGCTTTTTTGGCCGGATACCAACCAAAGAGAATGCCAACAGAAGCAGAAACGGAGACGGCCAAAAAGATTGATTTGAAACTGACAACAAAGGGAATGGACATGAAGTTGACATTGGTTTCAAAAAGGATAAGAATGTTACTAGAATGCGACGAATATTTTGTGTTGTTTTGATTTTGGCCGTTGCTTTGGAAATGACGATGGTGTTGAAAAAGCAACCGGTAAGAGCGGCAGATCCGGTGGTAATGCTGGATGAGTTTGTAGCTTATCCAAATTCAGGAGGTGAAGAGTGGATAGAACTTTTAAACCCGAGCCAAAGTACCGCTCTGGACCTGACTGGTTGGAGGTTTGTAATTTATCAGGGACCGGAGAATAATTATACTTATTATTATTCACAAGATCTAAGCGGCAGTGTGCCGCGGGGAGGATTTTTAACTTTCACCGTAGGCAACGGAACTACCATGCCCAACGATGGAGCTTGCTTAGTGATTTTTAGAAGTGACACGGATAGCGTTTACGCAGTAAAATACGGGAATGGAAGTTGCGATGCGGGAGCCGGAGAACAGGATGCCAGTGCTGTTGCCATAGAACAAGGCAAATCAATTTATTACAACCTGGACGAACAGACGTGGAATTTGGCTACAGCTTCTACCCGTGGCTGGTGTAACCCGGGCAGCGGAGACTGCCCGACAATTAGTACCATAACCAGTCAGTTGACAAGTGAGGATGTGGCTACCAACCTGGGAGATCAAATTGATTTTTCAAGAATTTCGGGGTTGTATTTTCAAAAAAGCCAAGGAGGAGAGAATATCGGCAAAATAACTTTTTTGGCGGAGATGAATTTTACCGACCGGGATGCGTTAACCTGGATGCAAAGTTTGGACACTAAATTGAGCATTTCCCAGGGAATTATCACTCTTGACGCTGACTTAATTAAAAATTTGACCGATACACAAGCGTCTTTGACAATGTATAACATTACTTTAAATAATCCTAAAATTCTGGTTGACGGCCAGGACGACACGGGGGGGATTGTATCCGGTTTGACTTATGATCAAAGTGCCCACACTTTGGTATTCACCGCGGCCCACTTTACCACCTTTACCGCGGCGGAAAACACCGGTTCGGTAAGCGGAACGACTGCCAATTACAACACCAGCCCTCACGCTTGTGGAGATTGGCCGCCATTGAATGCGCCGAAATTGTTTCAGATTGACACTACCGCCAATTCAGCCACTTTATACTTTATGCCGGTAACAAATTATCTTTCTTATTACTATATTGCCTATGGGTTTAAGGAAGGTGACTGGCGTTTTGGCACTCAATTTGATTCAACTCAAAAATTAGGAGTGGTTAGCACAACCATCAAGGCGCTTTCTCCAAATACGACTTATTATTTTACGGTTAGAGGAGGCAACGGTTGCGCCCCGGGAAACTGGTCTAATTACTTATCAGCTAAGACTGAAAGCTTAGCTCCACCGGTAGCGGTAAAAGAAGATCCGATAGAAGAAGAAATACCCGAATCGGGGCTAAGTCCAACTTCGGAGTCGTCTTTGGAAATACTGACAAAGCCGGAACCGAGTCAAATTGTTCAATCTCCCGAAGTGCCGGATTACATACCGCCGGCAGTTATCGAAAGTCTTTCTTTTTGGCAAAGAATTGTTAATTTTTTGGGGAATTTATTTTAAGGTCTTTTAAAAAAACAAGCTAGAGAGACAACAAGTGACTGAAGAAAATGAAAACATCGGACCATGCTTGGAGGATAAAACTGTTGACATATTTTAAGCTGATTAAAAACCAATTTAATAAATTTGGATTTTTTTGTTGAGTAATTTGATCTTTAAGCTGTTGTTGTCCCAAGACACTACCTTGTTGATAAAAATTCATTTTGGTAGCGTCGTCTTGTTGGCCGAGAATCTGGGGCCGGATAAGGGCCCCTTGAATTTTGGCTTCTTCGGCGGTAATTGACTCGGACAAAACGAGATAGGAAGCAGAAGCAAGTTCTTTTAGAACATTGGTGCCACGGCCATCATTGGCCAGAACCATGGAACTGGGTAAAAAGTCGACTTTGGCTAAGCCGGGTGACTTACCTTTAAAGTAAACGGTGCCAAAAATACCATGATCAGAAAAAAAGCCCGGGTTAGGCAGGCCACCAGTGAGACGGGCATAACCAAGCTCGTTGTTGATTTCTTTTTGGACAAAAATTTCGGCAAAGGAATCTTGGGTGGAAATGTCGACAACATCTAAGTTGGTGCTATCAAAACTGATATCAGCCTGGATAGCATTGATAGGTTGTTTGATGTCAACAATTTCGATTTTCATGGGGAAAATTTCTCCAAGACGATATTGACCTTTGCTGGGGATGACAAAGGTGACAGTTTTTTCTACCGGGGGAAAACCAAACCTGAAAAGAATTTTGCTTTCGGCAAAAACAATCAAAAGAGAGATTGCTGATAATAAGAGAACAAGACCACCATTGGCCAGGGCCATTTTGAAACTGGAGGGAAAGATAGGCTCGTCGGGGCGCAGTTTTAGACCTGGTTTGAGACGGTAAGTGATACTGGGAAGGCTGGTGGGGGAGATAAGCCACCAGACAGGGTAGGCAAAGGCAACAAAGACACCAAAAATGGCCAGAAGGTGGAGAAAAAACCAAGAGACGATGGCTAAAATAATAATTCTAAAAAAAAGGCTTGGTAGCTTGGGTGTCATTTCTGTATATAGTATAACAAAATAGACAGATCGATAAGATTACAACCATCATCGTAGTTAAGATCACAAACGAGGGGGAGTGAGGTGACTTGCTCTTGATTTAGGTTTTGGCGCCAATTGTCTACCCAAGTATTGACGGCAGAAAAAAGCTCGGAGAGGGTAAGATAATCGTCTTGGTTGGCGTCGAAAACGGCAATGATTGAAGGCAAGCGGGGTGTTGGTTGAGGAGTGGGAGGGATGGAGGGTAAAGTGAGAGTAAAAGCGGAAGGAATGGCGGTAGGAGCCAGAGAATCAGGCATGGGGGTATTGGTGGGAGCAGGAGTAGAGGTGGTGGGAGTAGAAGTTGGAGTAGGGGTATTGCTGGGAGCAGGAGTAGGAGTGAGAGTTGGAGTTGACGTTGGAGTAAGTGTGGGAATGGGGGTGTTGGTAGGAGTGGGAGTATTAGTGGGAGTGGGGGTAGGGGTAGAAGTGGGAGTGGGAGTATTAGTGGGAGTGGGAGTACCGATACAGGCGTAAGTATCAAATTCGCAAGCAATGTCGCAGGCGAGAGTGCCACCGGTGAGACCGAGAGACTGACAGGTTTGGCTATTTAGATTTTCGCCTTCACAATCTTCGGGGTGTTCAACCACTAAATCACCACAAACGGCGATTTTGATGGTGGCGGAAATCAAAACATCGAAAGCAGACTGACCGAGAGCGTTCTTTTTGATAAAAAGAAAATAAAAGATAAAGACGAGACTAAGAGCGATAAAGGTGATTTTTTTTGACCTGAAAGAACTCATTCATCTTCTTTGGTTTTTGATTTGACACTGATATCGATTTTAACAAAGCGGCGGATAATAAGAATGAGGTTAAAAAAAGCAATGATGCCAACGGCAACATATGTCCAGGGGGCATAAGTTTTGAAAAAAGAAAGAATACGATAGTAAACGCCTTCAAAAAAATTGGCCGGAGCCACTTCGAAATAAAGTTTGGCGGCGGCGGCAACACCAACACTGGTGACACCCGATTCAACGGTTTTTAGAGGATGACCTTCTAGATAGGCAAAGTATTTCCCGGGAATGGTTTTAACGGGAAGGCTGATGGTAATTTCTACCCGTTGAGCGCCTCCCGGCAAAAGATCAAAACTTTTGGGACTAAAGCTTAGCCAAGAAGCATCAGGTTTGAGCTCGGCTTGTTTTTCGTGATAGGTAATGGCGGCTTCATAGGTGGAGGGTTCGTCACCGGTGTTAAACACAGTTAAGGGTGGAAGTTTATAAATGGTACCCGGTTTTAGTATTTCATCAACAATAATTTTGCCGGTGCCGACACCGACACCAACACGAGCTAAAGCTGAAGACGGGAAAAGAAAAAGAGTGAAAAGAAAGATGATAAAAAAATAACGTTTCATAGCTGTTACTAATATATCAGGAAAAGAGGTTAGGAGCAATTAAGAAAAAACTAATCAGTTACAGCCTGAACGGTAACGTTAACGGTTTGCTGCAAATAGTCAGTAGTGGAACTTGGGGTACCTAATTGAAGATCAAACCACTGAGTACTTCCAACTCCCACTGTATTAGCGATTTTTTGATAATTGAGAGTAAGGGCCGTCCAACCGACACCGGTGTTGGTAGAAACCTGATGAAAATACTGGTTGGTATCGGCGGTGGCGGCTAAAGTCCAGCCGATACCGGCGGAAGTAGAATTTATACCCTTGATATTGAAGTCTTCAGCGACATTGCCATCATTGGTGGCTTTTTGACGGTCGTTTAAGTTGCCCGCCAGGGTATTCTGAGTACTACCGGCACTAAGAGTACCGTAGGTAACGGTACTATCAGAAACACCTACTGACAAACTTTGAGCGGTGACAGTGGCGGCGACAGCGGCGCTTTCGGCGGCATTACTGCCCCGGCCAAAACCGAAGAGAAGAACAAAGGAAACTAAAGCTGATAAGAGTATGAAATATTTATCTTTTTTGGTGATCATAGTTATTTATAATATTATAAAAGGGGCTTTGTCAAGGGGAGATTTAAGGAGCAGAGGCCTGGATGGTGACAGTGGTGCTGTATTGATTGTAAGAATTGGTAGAAGTTGGCATGGTGATTTCAAAATCGACCGGTCTGGTGTTACCTTGGGCAACATTGGTGTCAAAACCATAAAGAGTGTTGGCGGCGGCAAAGGCAGTCCAGCCAACACCGGCATTTTTGGAAAATTGCCACTGGACTTGAGTGGTACCGGCGCCAAGGCCCAAAAACCAAGTGTTGGCTCCTTCGATAAAATGAGTACTTTTGATGTCAAGGTTAGCCGGACCGGAGTCGACACTAATGATTTCAGTGTCGTTAATACCACTGCTGGTGGTATTTTTGGTGGTACCCAGAGCTAGAGTGGTAAAGGCGAGTGAGCCACTAGTGGTGGGGCTAACTAGACTGATGGAAATGGCAACTGCGGCGGTGGTAGTAATCTGCGGAATAACATTGTAGGTGTCAAGGACCGTGTCGTCGGATTTGACGGCGCGGAGACAATACGCGGTATTGGCCGTGGCGCCGTTATCAAATAACGAGAAATCCCATTTGCCGTCTTGATCCGAAGGGATGGCGGCAACGGAATTGGTGAAATTGTTTAACTCCTCGTAAGTTTGGTTGGAAATCGTGTCCCCGCCGTGCGTAGGGTCAGAGCCATTGGCGGTCAAGGTCGCACCATCAGCCGGAGTAGTATTATTATTATAAGCAATCACCGTGGCGGCCGTAACGTCCGCGTAGGTCTCGCCGGAAAAAGCGGTATCGCAAGCACCGGACTGCTGGGCAAACTGGAGTTTGAATGTCTGACCGCTTGCGGCTAGTTGATTGACATCGATGTGCAAAAGCATTCTTAAGCGAAACGCCGTGCCAGTTGAGCCAAGTGTCGCCGCTGTATCCTGCGCCGCCAGCGTTGTGCCCACATTGGTTGAATCGGCATTATTAAACAAACGATACGCGGATTGACTAAAGGTGGGCGTTGGGATAAACCGCCAATACTGGTAGGAAAATCCTTGTTGGGGGTGGCTCGGCTTGGTGCCCAAAGAAACGGCCGAGGTCATATTGCTCCAAGATAAAGCTCCTGCATCATCTATGCTTAATCTATAGGCAAAAATGCCATTTGTGCTGTCGGAAATTGTCATAATTAATTGGGCATTATTAAACGGATTAATATCAGTGTCAAAACGACCCCTAAGGTCTCCTAATGCCGGCGTACAAGTATAAGTGGCAGAAGAAAGAGCTCCGCCATTTATTGCATATTTATAAGTAATAACGGTATCAGTAGCGTCATCATAGGCAATATACCATTTTGTATTAGCGCCATTAGTTAACCAACCAGTGGTAACTTTTTTTGAACCTACAGCAACTGTAGTTTCTGTAGTTATATCCACATTGGCATAGCCGATCCAAGGTCCGGTGCCATCCCAATAACCAGCAGACATATCAAAGGAAGCGCCGCCAATGCCGGCCATGGCCAATTTATTCGAAAGCGGATCGGCGGAAAGATCAATTGTCATTACTTCGTCCAAAGTAGTTGGCATCGTAAGTAAAGCGCTCCAAGTACAACTCGAGGTACCACCGGTACAAGTCATGTACCTATAACCATTAACACCCGCAGCGCCGCCCGAATTTCCCCAGACAACCATATATTCACCCGACAAAGATTCCGCTTGAACATCAAAGTTATCGCTATCACCAACGGCAGTTTGATGTTCCATAGAGGTTTCTATTTGCTTAAAGTTGGTAAAAGCAGAGCCGCTCCATATCGCCCCACCTAAATCAGCATTGGTAGCGGCATTATCCAACCAAACCCAAGCACTCAAATTTTGGGCAGATCTGCCGTCTCTTGCGGCCTTAACCCACATTACAGTATTGCTAGTTGCGGTCGTAGTCGTCGGAAAATTGACTGCGGCTGCCCAGTTTGCAGATCCGCAACCACTAGAACCTGTTTTTGTGCGATAAGCTAAGGCGTTCACTGCGGCTGTATTTCTTGAGTATGCCACAGTTACATTACCAGTGTTTGTTTCGTAAGCAATATCGAACCTTCTGGTTGTGGGGGTACCAGATGCCGCTACAGCTATAGTCCAATCTTCGGACCAGCTCGTGCCGTTGTAACATAGCACCCGCAAATTTCCGGAAGTGTCTTGATACGCCGCGATAGCTTCCTGTTTAGTGGGAGAAGTCTTTATTACATTTATTACTGGCTGGGCTCCAGCTACAGTATTTGAATTTGCCGAAAAATCATTGGTGGCATTATTATAAGTCCTCCATTGAGGCGTAGTGTTCGCGGCAGCGGCGTAAAACAAGATGCCATTGCCGTTCGCGACATCCAGCGCCTGCGCCTTTTGCGTCTCCGGCGGAAAATTAAAAATCTGCGGCCAGCCGGAAAAGACCCATGTCGTGGCAATAATTAATATTAAAATAAATTGTCCGGTTTTCTTTACACTCATAGATTGACGACATTTATCTGACAGACGGCCGTTGAATTTCCGCTTTGATAAATAATCGGAATGCTGAAATTGCCTTTTTGGGAGCCGACTTGGTTTACAATTTGCAACACAGCAACATTGTCACTTTTTGCAGGCGACCAAGAATAATTGGTGTTAGTTAAAAAGGTAATATCAATGCCGTAGGGCAAACTGCCGATTTCTAAATCTTCCAAACTGTCTCGTTTGCCATTTAGATTCAACTCCACGATGGCTGAATTTTTATTTGAAATATCAACGGTGAAATTTACAGCTTCACATCCGTGCCAGGCATTTTTATCCACAATAATTCGCTTTTCTAATTTGCGCTCTTTGAGTGGCGGCTGGGGCGGAAGCGCTGATTGAGGCGGTTCCGGGGTTTGCAATTCTTCCGCCGGTGGCTCTTCCGACGTCTCTTCGTCTGCCGGTTGTTCTATGATTGGAGAAGGAGAGTCGGTGGCTGGCGTTGAGGTTGCGGTTGTAGTTGCGGTTAATGCCGGTGGCGTTGAAGTGGCCTCTTGGGCAAAAGAAACCGTCGG
This sequence comes from uncultured Gammaproteobacteria bacterium, assembly GCA_964598275.1. Lineage (GTDB taxonomy): Bacteria > Patescibacteriota > Microgenomatia > UBA12405 > UBA12405 > JAHIEZ01. The sequence continues at coordinate 17,578 of CAZRAZ010000015.1, forward strand.
TGGCCAGTCGGGAAAAATCCAACCGGTTATTAAAATCAATATCAAAAAGAGTTGTGATATTTTTGATAATCGCTTAATCATATAATTCATTTTACCATTTACTATTTCTCTGATTTTAATTCCCTGGTTAAACCAGAGAGCAATTTTATCCCTTTCATTTGATTGTATCTGCATAGACCTGAATTTTACATCAGGTGTTGCATTTCTCAATCGAACTTAGAATCCAACTTAGAATTCATCGACAGGATATAATTGATTGGCATGGATATTAAAAAGCTAGATAAAATTTTGCACGAAGAGGGGCAGGCGCCTTTTAGAAAAAAACAGATAGTGAAAAATTACTATTCGGGTCGGTATAAAAAATTTAGCG
>CAZRAZ010000016.1:0-16153 GCA_964598275.1 uncultured Gammaproteobacteria bacterium
CTTTGTTGCCAGTGGCAAAAGACGCAGCGAGCTGGTCAAAACCGGCACTATCGCCCGATCTTCTTTACGTCAATACGGCAAGGCTTTACTCAATTTTTACACCACCATTTTTGCCGTTTGCACCATGATCACCTACGCCATGTTTACCTTTTTTGAAGAATCGGTTAGTTTCCAGGGCCTCATTCATAGTTTCTTGTTAGAAAATTTTCCTTCCGCTTTAAATCGCAAACTTTACATGCTCACTTTGGCCCCGGTTATTTTTGGCATTATGCGCTATGGCCAAATAATTTTTGAAATGCAGGAAGGCGAAAGACCGGAAAAAGTAATTGCCACCGACATTCCTCTTCTGTTTTCGGTTATGGTTTGGGGCATGAGTATTGTTACCATTATTTATGTTCTCTAAGCCCTCAAAAAAACAACTTGTTGTTGGCCTCCTTTTTCTGATTGCTCTCTTCACTCGCTTTTATCGCCTTGATTGGGCCGATGGTTTTTTCACCCACCCCGACGAGAATAATATGGCCACTGCCATTACCGAACTTTCCTTTAATAATCTCAACCCTCACTTTTTTGCTTATGGTCAATTTCCTCTTTATTTGGTTTTTTTCACCCAGCAAATCCTTCGACTTTCCGGTTTTGCCTCGGCCGTTTTACTTCTCCGCTTTTATTCAGCCTTCTTTTCTTCCCTCTCACTTTTGGTTTTTTATCAAATTAGCAAAATTCTGTTCTCATCGCCGTTAACCCGCCTGACTTTTCTGGCTCTGCTAATTTTTTCTCCCGGTCTAATTCAAATGGCTCATTTTGGCACCACTGAATCTATTCTTTTTTTTGTTTTTTCCTCAAGTTTCCTTCTCTCTGCCAAAATTCTTACAAACCAGCATCCCAAAAGATACCTTCTACTTTCTTCTCTCGTCTGCGGTCTTGGTTTAGCCAGTAAAATCACGGCCCTTGTTTTTTGTTTACCCATTTTTCTGGCTTTTTTCATGCGTTATATTCAATCCGGTCAAATTAAAAAACTTTTTTTCAGTTCATTTGCTTTTAGCCTCTTTACTTTAATTATTTTTATCGCTCTTTCCCCCTACAACCTCTTTGCTTGGTCTGATTTTTTGTCAACCATTAACTATGAAATTTCTGTCGCCAATGGCAGTTCACCGGTTTTTTATACCCGCCAGTTTATTGACACTCTTCCCTATTGGTTTCAGCTCACAAAGATTTTACCCTATACTTCCGGCCTATCCGTTTTTATTATCAGTCTACTCTCTCTTGCCTTTTTACCTCTGTATTTTTTCTCAACCAAAAATTCTCCCAAAAACACCCTTAAATATCCGCTATTTTTTATCATTCTTCTTTCCTCTCTTGTCTATTTTTTTTATATCGGCGTTCAATTTGTCAAATGGATCCGTTTTTTTTCACCTCTCTTTTTTCTGCCCCCGCTTTTGTCAACTATTATTCTCTCGAAAATAAAAAATCGATCTTTCTATTTCCTTCTTATCTCTCTTTGTCTTCTGCCCGGTCTTGTCTTTTTTAGCCGCTATTTTTTCCCTGACCCCCGTCTTTTTGCCTCTAGCTGGATTGATCAAAATCTCCCCGCCGACAGTTTTATCTTTTCCGAAGCCGGCAATATCCTCAATCTTCCCCTAAACACTAAAAACCCCTATCAGGTCGAAAACTTTGATTTTTACACTCTTGATTCCCAACCACAAGCCTTATCGGATTTAATTTATAAACTTTCCCAAAGTCAATATCTGCTTATTCCTTCTCGGCGTATTTTCAAAAGTCAAAACTCTCCCAGTTTCCCCATCAGTCACCGCTACTACCAAGCCCTTTTTTCCGGTCAATTAGGTTTTTCTCCTTTGAAAAAATTTTTCTATCCCGGCAGTTTAGTCTTAGATCCGGAACAGGCCGAAGAAACTTGGACGGTTTTTGACAATCCCACTATCCGTCTTTACCAAAAAACCACCCCTCTTTCCGTCTCTGATTATCGCCAAATCCTTTCTCCATAAAAATGCTTTTCAAGAAAAATAAAAACAATCAATTTAATAGTCTTGTTTCAAGCTCGTCCAGTGTAATTTTCAGCCTTTTAATATTGGCCGAAATTATTACTATAAAATTTCCTGCATTTGGTCGACCGGGAATGTTCCTTTGGCTCCTGTCTTGGTTTTGTCTAAGTATTTTTGCTGCCAAAACCCTTTGGCAATATCTTGTCTGCAAAACATTACGCAAAAAAATTATTTTCACTCCCATTATCATTATTCTCATTTTAATTAATCTCTTTTTTAATATTTACACTTTTCCTAACCTAGACAAAGAATCAACTCAAGAAATTGGACAAACTCTCAACCATCTTTCCACATCTGTTGATGCCGGGTTTAGGCAAACAACTTTTTTAGGCTATCCAACCCGTCAATTTTATTTTCCTTCTCTCTTTTCTCTGGCAAACAGATCACTTCCGCTCTTACGATTGGGAAATAGTTTCTATTTCATCTTGGGCCTAATAATTTTTTCCTCCGGTCTTCTTCGTTTCTATAAGTTTAGACGTACCGGAGATCTTTTATGCTCGATTCTTCTTCTTTTTCCCTTTCATTCTTATCATTTTAACTTTCTCTACTTTCGTTTTGAACAAGCTTTCTACCCCTTTGCTTTTGGAATGATTGCGGTTGGTTTGTTTCTACACTATCTGTCAAAACCCGAAAAACACCTCCTTCCACAAATGGCTTTAGTTAATCTCTTTCTAATTTCTTCCTACATTACCGCCCTTGCTTTATTTTGTCTAGTAGTTATGGTTCAAATCGGACTTTTTCTCTTTCACAAGGTTCCAAAAAAACAAAAAAAACAACTGATCGCCATAATTTTGTTTTCCATTCTGTCTTTTGCTCTGTCATTTCTTTATCGGCAAGATGTCAGAATACTAAATGACAAAAGCCCCGCTGTCATTGATTTGTTAAAACAGCTTTTTCAAGCATTTAAATTATTAATTTTTAGTCAAGAAAATGCCTTTATTTCTCCTCTCGCCAACCTTCCCTTTCTTTTTATCCTTATTTTTTCTCTCTTTTCAGGCTGGCCATCAGCCATTATTGTTTTTTGGATAATTTCTGTCTTTATTTTCTCCGTTGTCTCGTATGGTTACGCCTTTTACGACGTCCATTATCGTCTATATCGACTTACCATAACTTTTCCGATTATCTTTGCCTTGTTTGCCATTAAACTTAAAAATTTTCTAAAAACTAACAAACAAAAGGCCTTTTTACCTCTTCTTATCATATTAATCTTATTTCTTTCTACCGGATATTATTATCAATCATCTTATCGTCAATCTCAGCCAGCCAATCAGGATTATCCCCTAATTAAGTTCATAAAAAACAATCAAAGATTAAAAAAAGAAATCAATAACGTAAAAGCCGCCTATTTTCTTGGTAGTTTTAGTCAGGACTTTCTCCCCATTAAAGATGCCTTCCAATATTTCTTTCCCAATTTAAAAACTGTTGAATTTTCCGACTCTTCTTTAAGTTGCGATCTTGTTCCAAAAGGACTTCTCTTCATTTCTAATCAAGATAATTGTTATCCCTATTTCCAACAAAAACCCGCAAATCAGGTTATGGCCTATTATAGTTATTATCAAACAAGCTACAAAAACTTATTAATCATCCTTAATCAATAATGAAAGCAAAGTATATTTTTCTTTTCATCTTTATTCTGGCCGCCTCCTTTCGCCTTTATGGTCTAAATTGGGACTCTGGTCAGCACCTTCACCCTGACGAGCGTTTTTTAACCATGGTGGCCACCTCCGTCAGCCTTCCCGATAGTTTTAAAAACTATTTTGATCCCCAGGCTTCCACTCTTAGTCCTTACAACAACAACTACTCTTTTTTTGTTTATGGTACCCTGCCGCTTAATCTGGTCAAAGTCATCGCTGTTTTAACCAAGCAGGACGACTATAGTCAAATTCATATTTTAGGTCGAATTGTCTCAACCATCTTTGATCTTGGCACGCTTTTTCTTATTTATCTTTTAGTCAAAAAAATTAGCAATCAAAAAACCGCCCTGCTTTCGGCTTTTACTTACGCCATCATGGTTTTACCCATCCAACTATCTCATTTTTTTGCCGTTGATCCCTTTTTAAATTTCTTTCTTTTTCTCGCCTTCTATATCTTAACCAGCCGCTTTCTCAAAAAACCGTCCCTTGTCAGTATTATTGCCCTTTCTCTTTCCTTTGCCATGGCCTTATCCTGTAAAATTTCTGCCACTTATTTCTCTCCTATCATCGCTCTCTTTTTTGCTGTTTATTTGTTCAAGTCTCGCCCCCGCTGTCTTCCTCAATTTTTACTTTTGGCTCTTTTCCCCATCTTCACTCTGCTTTTTTTCCGTCTGCTTCAACCCCAAGTTTTTGACCAAATAAGTTGGTTAAATTGGACAGCTCACCCCCAATTTGTTTCCAATCTCAAGGAACTCCAACGCTATTCAGATCCCAACTCTTGGTTTCCTCCCGCCGTTCAGTGGATCGGCACTCTCTCCGTTATTTTCCCTCTCAAAAACATTATTTTATGGGGACTGGGCTTGCCCTTAGGTTTGATTCTAATCTTTGCTTTCGTCAAAAACTGTCGAAACTGCCGTCGTCTTTCTTTCCCGCTTCTTTCTCTTCACCTTTGGTTTCTCATCCTTCTGGTTTATCAGGGCAGTCAATACGGCAAAACCATGCGTTATTTTCTCCCTCTCTATCCGACCATGGCCACCATCATCGCCCTTTTTATCTCTAAATTAAAATTATTCAAACATCCGGCTTTTCGTTTTTCCCTCTACTTTCTGTTTTTAATTTACCCCATCTCCTTTATGTCGATTTATTCTCACCCCGTCACTCGTCTGACGGCAAGCCATTGGATTTATCAACACATTCCCGCCGGTTCCACCCTGGCCACCGAACACTGGGATGATTATCTGCCCCTAAATTTCCCCAACTATTTTGCCTCAATTTACCAAAACGAAACTCTTGCTCTTTACGACCCCGATACTCCTCAAAAATGGCAGATCATCAATCAACAGTTAATCAACAGCGATTATATAATTCTTTCTTCCAACCGTCTTTACGCCTCTATTCCCAAAAATCCCGACCATTATCCTCAAACCAGTCGCTATTATCAGCAGCTTTTTGACGGTTCCTTGGGTTTTTCTAAAGCGGCTGAATTTACTTCCTACCCCTGCTTCCCTCCGGTCGGTCGCTCCCTCTTTTGTTTTAATGACGATTCTGCCGACGAAGCCTTCACCGTCTACGACCACCCCAAAGTTTTAATCTTTCAGAAAATGCCTTAAGCTTCTTAAAAAACATTTTCATTTCCTTACTTTATAAATCAAATTAACACTTGTTTTAAAATTTTTTCCTTCGTTAAAACCATCAACTATTTTTATTGGCCACAAAAGGAAATTTCTCAACCTTGATTCCTTTTGATTTTCAAACCTGTTCATTGATTTAAACAATCCTTTCTCTACCAGATTTTTACCAATGGCGTAAAACATAAAATGAGAAAAAGGCAAACAATAATGTGTTGCCGACCAGCTTTTTTCGATCTTAAATCCGGTTTTTTTAATTTTATCTTCTATCTTTTTTTTTGTATACAATCGCCGATGATCCGCCCAAATTCCTGCCAGCCACCAAACCTTGCTGGAAATATGGGTATTAAAACATTTTTTCAAAAACCAATTTAATGGATCCCAAAGCAGGGGATAGTTGGCATTGGGTACCGTTATCATTGTCTTTCCTCCATTTTTCAACACCCTCCATATTTCCTCCAAAACCTTTTTATCATCGTCTACGTGTTCCAGAATTTCACTGGCAACCACATTCTCAAAATAGTTATCAGCCAATGGCAGTTTTTGAGCATCTGCCTCTATTAGTTTTATCCCCTTCACCCTTATTTGCGCTAAATATTTTTTATTTTTATCCACCCCCACAATTTCTGCTTCGGGAAATAACTTCCTAAAACTTTTCAGATAAAAACCTCTTCCGCAACCAATTTCTAATATTTTTTTTCCTTCGGTATTTTTCAATATCAACCCTGCTCTTTTTTTATAAGCCGGATCAATTTCTCCTGCCAGTATTTTGTCAATTTTATTCCAGGATTTTTTCATATTTTTTTATAGTTTTTTCTCTGTCAAACATTTTTTTTACTTTAAACTGGTTTTTTATATAATTTTCTCTATTTTTTATCACTTCCACTATACTGTCTGCCAAATCAGCGGCTTTGTTAGCATTAACAATTTTTCCCATACCGCTTATCCTAACCGGCCATCTGGCTCCGGGAATATTGCTGCAAACCGACGGTATTCCCGACAACAGTGCCTCGTTTTGAGAAGAGGGAAAACAATCACTTCTTGATGGCTGTATCAGCGCCTCCAGGCAACGATAAAACACATACACCTCCTTTTCCTCCAACAACCCCAATAGCCTGATATGTTTTTTGTTTTTTCTTATCAGTGGTTCCAATCTTTGCCAGTAATTTTCATACTTTATTTTGTAATCACCGGCCATTACCAAACACAAATCCGGCATTTTCTTTGCCAAATAGGGCATTGCCCGCAATAATCGATCCACCCCCTTTTCTTCCACAAATCGGCCCGAAAATCCAATCAATTTTTTCCCCACCAGTTTATGTTTTTTCTTAAAATTTGTCACCTCTTCTTTTTCAATTTCAGGAATTTTAAATAAAGGCATTATCACCCGCCACTTCGATTTTAATTTCTTTAACAATTTCGAACTATTGGCATAATCAGTGGTTTGAATGATTACCGCCTCGCTTGTGGCTCCTGCCGCCAAAGTCGACCAATAATATATTTTTTCTAAAAATCGACTTATTAATCCCGCCTTATCCGGCAATTTTAGATCGCCATTATGCGCTAATACCATTTTTTTTCCTCTTAGTTTTGCCATTAGCGCTACCGGCCACACTTGTTGCAAAGGCAAATAGGCCACCACTGTCCTGTAATTTTTCATTTCTTGCCAGACTTTAAAAATAAAACTTGGTGTAAAAAAAGTCCTTGAAACACGGCAAACATATGGCACTCGTTTCACCGCCACCCCCTCTAATATTTCCTCTCTTTTTGCCGATCTATCATGCCTGACACAAACTACTCCCACCTTCCAGTCTCTTTCTGCCAGGGCCTCGGCCAGTCTGGCGGCATATTTCGTCAGTCCCGTCCAATGGGGTCGATAATAGGTCAAAACAAACAGCGCTGACTTCTTTTTTTTCATTTTCAAATTATAACAACCATCTTCCCTTTCTTCTGTATAATTGTTTCATGAAAACACAAGGACTTTTATTTTGGCAGCCCCAAAAAGATTTTCTTAAATCTGTTTCCAAAATAGGGGACGGCTGCCTTCTTCTTTTTCTAAATTATGCCATTTGGCTCTTGCTCTTTTTTGCCGCCTATCTTTTGGTCAAAAACAACCCCAACAGCTTCTGGCAACTTTTAATTATCACTATCCTTGCCGAAACCATTGAGCGATTTGGCAAAAAACATCTTCTTTGGCCCCGCCCTCTGTACCAAAAGAATAAAACCGTCCCCCGGGGTTTGGTTCAAAGCTGGTACAACACCGGTTCTTTTCCTTCCGGCCACGCCGTCAAAACCATTTATTTTTTCCTTTTTTTAATCCAATATCGGCTCGTCAATCCGCTTGCCTGTTTGGCAATTTCTCTGCCCCTAATTATTTTCAGAGTTCTGGTCGGTTTCCATTACCCCATCGATATTTTGGGCGGCTTTCTTCTTGGTTTTCTCTTGTGGTTGCTTACCAAAAATTTAGTTTTTCCCGATACTGCCAATCTTTTAATCAAAACCATTTTTGATACTGTTTTTTTTATAAAATAAACCATGTTGTCTGATCTAAACTATATTATCTTCTGGTGGTTAACTCTGTTTCTTCTTGGTTTTCTCTCCCTGCCTTTGCTTTTTTTTGTTTTCAAAAAGTTTTGGGACAAAGCCTACATTTTCTCCAAAATTCTTTCCCTTGTTGTTATTTCATACCTGGCCTTTGTTCTTTCCCTTTTCAAATTTTTACCCTTTACCAATCTGTCCTTTTTTTTCATTATCCTTTTCTTGCTTTTCCTAAACTATTTTTTTCTCTCCCAAAACCACAATTTTTCTAAATTTAAAAAAACCCTTAAAAATAATTTACCCTCCTTTTTCTTATCCGAAACTCTCTTTCTCCTTGTTTTAATTTTTTGGTCTTATGTTCGCGGCTTTGCTCCCGATATCGAAGGTTTAGAAAAATTTATGGATTGGGGCTTTGTCAATTCCATTATCAAAACTGACTACATGCCTCCCCAAGACATGTGGTTTTCCGGTCAGCCTATCAACTATTATTACTTCGGCCATCTTATTTTTGCCTTACTTACCAAAATTTCCGGTATTTCCTCGGCTATCACTTACAATCTTTCCTTGGCTACCATTTGCGGCCTTACTTTCGCCTCCGGCTTTTCTCTTACCTCTAACCTGATTTTCTTTTTTAGGAAGAAAATCAGTCTCCAGAAGATTTTCTTTCCCGCTCTCCTTTCCGCTCTTCTTCTTACTTTCGGCGGTAATCTTCACGCTGTTTACAAAATTGCCAAAATCAATATTCAAAACAACGGCCATCTGGTTCTTGCCCCCAAAGCCATTAATCTGGCCGCCAAATCTTATTGGTATCCTGACGCCACCCGCTTTATCGGCGCTGATCCTGAAACTGACGACAAAACCATTCACGAATTTCCTGCCTACAGTTTTGTTGTCGCCGATTTGCACGGTCATTTAAACAATGTCCCCCTGATTCTCTTTTTCGTCGCCTTTTTACTTGTCTCCTTTTCCTCTCCTGTTAAAACTCTTGTTCCTTGGTCCCGCTTAATTCCTCTCGGTTTTCTTCTTTCCATCGCTTTCATGACCAATGCCTGGGATTTGGCGGTTTATGGTCTTCTTTTTGCCATTCTCACCACCCTGGTCAATTTATATAAATACCCACCCCTAAAAGCTCTAAAAAAAATAATCATCAGGGGCCCTATCGTTCTTTTATTTTTCTATCTTTTCACTCTGCCCTTCGCTCTTAATTTTTCTTCCATGACTGAAGGTGTCCGTTTAACCGACACCCGCTCACCTTTCTATCAACTTTTTGTTCTCCACGGCGGTTTTTGGCTAATCAATTTCCCTTTTCTTTTCGTTTTTTTTTGTCGCCGCCGCCGAAAAATCTCTCCTGCCGATTTTTTTGCTCTGGCCTTAATTATTACCGCTACCATTTTAATTATCATTCCCGAAATAGTTTATCTAAAAGACATCTATATCTACGAACATCGCCGCAGTAATACCATGTTCAAACTTGTCTATCAGGCCTTCATTATGTACGCCATCGCCAGTGGTTACGTTCTCTCCCGCCTTAAGCATCTCCTGCCTCTTTACCCCCGCAGTCTTTATCTTGCCGTCTTTTTTCTCGTTTTTTCTTCCCACATGATTTATCCCTACTTTGCCATCAATTCTTATTACGGCAACCTGAAAGAATACAAAGGTTTATGGGGTTTGGGTTTTTTAGAAAAATCATACCCCGACAATCTCAAGGCAATTTATTGGCTAAACGATAATCTAAAAGGTCAACCGGTGGTTCTCGAAGCAGTGGGGGACAGTTATACCACCTTCAATCAAATTTCTGCCGCTACCGGCTTTCCTACCGTTGAGGGCTGGATAGTTCATGAGTGGCTTTGGCGGGGTGGTTATGACAAACCTTCAGCCCGTCAAGCCGATGTTTCCCAAATTTATCAAGGCCAGGATCTGCTTAAAATCAAAAGTCTCTTGCAAAAATACGCCGTTGATTATATCTTTGTCGGTGACAAAGAGGTCGAAAAATACCCCGACTTAAACGAAAACAATTTTGTTAAATTAGGCTTCCCCCTCGTCGCCTCCTTCGGTCAAACCCGTATCTATCGCGTCGTTCACTAATTACTTTTCAGCGATCACCCCTTTTTTGTTATAGTAAAAAAGCATGACAGATATCCTTTCTGGTTTAAATCCGGCCCAACTTCAAGCGGTCACTCACTCTGGCACACCTCTGCTGGTTTTGGCCGGCGCCGGCTCCGGCAAGACTCGTGTTTTGACTCACCGCGCCGCTTATTTTGTCCAACAAAAATTAGCCAGGCCGGAGGAAATTCTTCTCTTGACCTTTACCAACAAAGCCGCCGGCGAAATGAAAAAAAGAATGGCTACCCTCCTTTCCGCTTCTGTCTCTGGCCAAAATCTTTTTGCCGGTACCTTCCATTCTTTTTGTTGTCAACTTCTCCGTCGCCAGGGTCACCATCTTGGTCTCCCCCCAAATTTTGTTATCTACGACCAATCCGACCAGGAATCTTTAGTCAAAAGCATCCTGCTTGACCAAAACATCGACCCCAAGGAATTTAAACCCAAATCAATTCTTTATTTTATTGAAACAGCCAAAAACAATTTTCAACACCCCGACGCTGTCGAGCTTGACAGCTCCGGTTTTTGGAAAAGCCAGGCCGTCAAAATTTACCGTCAGTATCAAAAAAAATTAACCGAATACCACGCCCTTGATTTCAACGATCTTTTAACCAAAACCCTTGATCTCTTTTTTAACTACCCCCAAGTTTTGCAAGCTTGCCAAAACAAATATCCTTATGTTTTGGTCGACGAATACCAGGACACCAATCATACTCAATACTTGTTAACCAAACTTCTAGCCCAAAAAAACAAGCAAATCACCGTTGTCGGCGATGCTTCCCAAGCCATCTACGGCTGGCGCGGCGCTGACTACACCAATCTCAAAAATTTTGTTACTGACTTTTCTACCACTACCACCGTTAATTTAGAGCAAAATTATCGCTCCACCCAAATCATTCTTTCTGCCGCCAATTCCATTATCAGCAAAAATTCTACTCATCCCATTCTAAAACTTTTTACCGACAAAAAGTCCGACGACAAAATCAAAGTTTTTGAGGCCGAATCCGAAATTGCCGAGGCCGATTTTGTCGCCGAAAAAACCGACTTTCTCCACCGCCATCTCAACATACCCCTAAAACAAATCGCCGTTCTCTATCGTATGAACGCTCAATCCCGTGTTCTCGAAGAAGCCCTTTTGCGCCGATCTATTCCATATGTTCTTTTGGGTGGCACCAGGTTTTATGACCGCTCCGAAGTCAAAGACATTATCTCTATGTTGCGGTTTGCCATCGATCCTGATGACCAGATTTCTCTCGACCGCGTCAAAAAGGCCCTTGGCGTTCGTCGTTTCGATCGTTTTCAAAGCCATCTTGATAATCTTGACTTATCACAGATGACCTCTCTTCAAATTTTAGAATCCCTGATGGTCAATTCCGGCTATTTAGATAAATTTGATCGCAGTCAAGACGAAGATCAACATCGTCTTGAAAACATCAGAGAATTAAAATCAGTTGCCTCTACCTTTCCCGAAGCCTTGTCCTTTCTGGAAAATATAGCCCTGGTCCAACAAGAATACTCACTTCAGGAAAAAAATAAAAAAAAGGACGCCCGCGACGGTGTTCGTTTAATGACTCTTCATGGCTCAAAAGGTTTAGAGTTTGAAGCCGTTTTCCTGGTTGGTTTCGAAGAGGGCATCTTGCCTCACAGCAATTGTCTCTTGGATGCTTCCCAGGTCGAAGAAGAACGGCGGCTTTGTTACGTTGGTGTTACCCGCGCCAAAGATTACCTTTACATCAGCTATGCCTCCCGCCGTCTCTATTTTGGTAAATCGTCTTTAGGTGAACCCAGCCGTTTCTTAGCCGACATTCCGAAGAATTTAATCGAATTTGACCTGCCCCGCCACGGCTGGGGTCAGTCTCTCAACATTGTTAGGGATTATCGCCGGTCCAATCGTTTTTCTGCCTCTGATTTGGTCTATGACCCTGATATATACTAAATCATGATCATCCGCTTGCTTTACACCACCGAAAAAGATCAATATGATGACTTGGTGCTTCATCCCGTTCAAACTTGGGTCTGGGGTGATTTTCAAAAAGATTGCGGTCATCAGCTTTTTCGTCTCGGTGTTTTTAAAAATAGCAAGATGATTTCAGCCTATTCAGTGGCTTTTCATCGTATTCCCCACCTTCCTTATTCTGTCGGCACTATTCTTCGCGGCCCCAAAATTACTGCCGGCATGCTTTCTGCCGTTGCTAAACTGGCCCGCCAGCAACAGGCCATTTTTGTCAAATTCGAGCCCGACGTTATTCACAAAAAATTTTCTGCCGACGGCTCTGCCGCCATTGTTAATCCCTTGCCCTCCTTTCCCTCTCTTCTTATTTCCCCCAAATCGGCTTTCTATCCTCACTCTTATATTGTCGATTTAACTCAATCCGAAGAAAAACTTTTAGCCGCTATGCATCCCAAAACCCGCTACAACATCAAAATTGCCAATCGCTATGGGGTAAAAATTAATGAGTCTAATAGCAGTCAGGCCTTCACCCAATATCTTGATTTAATTTTCGACACCACCGTCCGTCAGGGTTTCTATCTTCACAACCGCGATTATCATCGCCGTCAGTGGCAATTTCTTTCCAAAACCGACATTCCCCATTTAATTTCCGCCTCCTATAACAACCAAACCTTATCTTCTTTCATGCTTTTTTCTTATCAAAATCGCCTTTTTTATCCTTATGGCGGCTCTTTATCTGTCGATCGTCAGGTTATGGCTCCTACTCTTTTAATGTGGGAAGCCATCAAGTTTGGTAAAAAAATCGGCTGTCACTCTTTTGACATGTGGGGTTCTCTTGGTCCCGATGCCAAGCAATCTGATCCCGCCTTTGGTTTCCATCGTTTCAAGCAGGGCTTTGGCGGCCAATTGGTTCAATTCGTCGGCAGTTACGATCTGGTTATCAATCCCCCTCTTTACCGTCTTTATCACCTGGTCGACCGCTTCCGTTGGCAAATTTTACGCCTCAAAGCCAAAATTTTACCCTAATAAAACTTATTCCGAACAAAGTGAGGAATGATAAAATAAGCCATGGCTTCTCTTGATTTAAAAACCTTGCGTCACACCGCCCTCTTGGCTCGGCTCAAACTTACCACTGCCGAAGAAAAAAAATTTCTCCCTCAACTTGCCTCTATCCTGGATTATTTCAAAATCTTAAACCGGGTCAATACTGCCGATGTTCCGGCCTCCTTTCAGGCCGTCTCTCAAAAACCCGTCACTCGCCCGGATATCATTACTCCCGGTCTTTCCCAAAAACAGGCTCTTGCCTCCGCCCCCACAAGCCAAAATGGCTATTTTAAAGTCAAGGCTGCCATCGAAAAATAATGGATCTTCAAAACCTTTCAATTAATACCATCCGCCAATCCCTGATCGCCAAAAAATTTTCCGCCCTCGAGCTGACCAAAAGCTATCTTACCCGTATCGCCAAAATCGACCCAAAAATCAAAGCTTTTATTACTGTCACCGATACTTTGGCCTTAAAAACCGCCGCCTCTCTTGATCAAAAAATTACCGGTGGCAAAAAATTGGGTAAACTAGCCGGTTCCGTTATGGCCACCAAAGATATTTTTCTTACCAAAGGCACCCTGACTACCGCCGCCTCTCAAATTCTAAAAGATTATATTCCTCCCTATTCCTCCACTCTTTATCAAAAACTTTTAGACGAAGACGTCATCCCCATTGGCAAAACCAACACCGATTCTTTTGCCTTTGGTGCTTCCACCGAAAATTCCGGTTTTTTTACCACCCAAAATCCTTGGAATTTAAAAATGGTCCCCGGTGGTTCTTCCGGTGGTTCTGCCGCCGCTCTTTCCGCCAACCTTTGCGCCTTTGCCCTAGGTACCGACACCGGTGGTTCCATCCGCCAGCCGGCTTCCCTTTGTTCGGTCACCGGCATTAAACCTACCTATGGCCGCAATTCCCGTTTCGGCATTACCGCTATGGCCTCATCATTTGACTGCCCCGGTGCCTTTGCCAAAACTGCCGCCGACCTAGCTTTAATTTCTCAAATCATGGCAGGTTTTGACCCACACGATGCCACCAGTAGTCAGTTGCCTGTTCCCGATTACCCCAAGCTATTGTCAAAAACAAAGTTAAAAGGTCTTAAAATTGGTTTACCCCGTCAATATTTTTCAAACCTCATCGACCCCGAGGTCAAAACCTTGGTTCAGTCTGCCGCCGCCATTTTTGAAAAACAGGGCGCCAAACTTATCGACATTTCTCTGCCCAACTCGCGCCTGGCCCTGGCTGTCTACTACATTCTTGTTCCCTGCGAAATTTCTGCCAACATGGCCCGCTACGATGGTATTCGTTTTGGCAGTTCCAAAAAAGAAGCCAAAGATTTACTTGCCCACTATTTAGAAACCCGTGCTGCCTTTTTGGAAGATGAGGTTAAGCGCCGTATTTTAATTGGCACCTACGCTCTTTCGGCCGGCTACTTTGATGCCTACTATATTAAAGCCGCCAAAGTCCGCACTCTTATCAAAAACGAGTTTATATCTGCCTTAAACAAAGTCGATTTAATTCTTGCTCCTGTTTCACCCACCCCGGCCTGGCCTATCGGCCAAAAGGTCAACGATCCTCTAAAAATGTATTTGGCCGATGTTTACACCTGCCCTATCAACGTCGCCGGCTTGCCCTCCCTGGCTCTTCCTTGCGGTTTCACTCCTAAAAATCTCCCCGTCGGCTTCCAGCTTATCGGCGATTATTTTACCGAAGCCCGCCTATTTTCCGTCGGCCACCAATATCAACAACTCACCGATTATCATTTAAAATCTCCCGATTTATAAATTAATTATTAGAAATTGATTAGAAATTTTAAATTAAAAATTAGAAATTAATTATGTTTCCCATCATTGGTTTAGAGGTCCATCTTGAACTCAAAACTAAGTCAAAAATGTTTTGTGGCTGTTCCGCCACTCATTTTCATGTTGCTCCCAACTCTCACACCTGCCCTGTCTGTTTGGGTTTACCCGGCGCTTTGCCTGTACCCAACCAAAAAGCCCTCGATTATTGTCTCAAAATCGGTCTGGCTTTAGGCTGTACTGTTCAAAAACATTCTTTTTTTGAGCGCAAAAACTATTTTTATCCTGATCTTGCCAAAGGTTTTCAAATCAGTCAGTACCAACAGCCCCTAACCGTTAAGGGCAAATTCAATTCGGTTCGTATCAATCGCGTTCACCTGGAAGAAGATACTGCCAAGTCCGTCCATCAAGACGGTTTTACTCTAATCGATTTCAACCGCTCCGGTGTTCCCCTGGTCGAAATTGTCTCCGAGCCGGATATCAAATCGGCTAAAGAGGCGAAACTTTATCTTTTGGATTTACAGCTTCTTATCCGCTATCTTGGCGTTTCCGACGCCGATATCGAAAAAGGTTCTCTGCGCTGCGAACCCACCGTTAATGTCAAAATTAATGGTAAACCCACCGCTCTGGTCGAAATCAAAAACATTGCTTCTTTATCCGCTGTCGAAGCCGCCATTAACTACGAGATTGATCGTCAATCCGAAAATCCTGATTTTTCCAGTTCGAAAACCACCCGTGGTTGGGATGCCGACAAACAGCGTACTTTTTTGCAAAGGAACAAAGAAGGCTCTTCTGATTATCGTTATTTCCCCGAGCCCGATATTCCGCCTCTGGAATTTACCGATTCCCAAATCAAAGCTATCGCCTCCACCATTCCCGAATTACCTGCCGCCAAACTTAACCGTTACCAACGGCAATATGGTTTGTCTGCCTATGACGGGGAGCTTTTAACTGCCGATTTACTTACCGCCCAAACCTACGAAGCCATTGTCGATTTTATCGCCAAAAAATACAAAAATACTGCCGACTTTGCCAAATTTACCGCCAATCTTTTCAACGGTCCCGTTAAGGAATATCTTAATCAAAAACAAAAAAATATAAGGGTTTTAAAATTGGGTCCGGCTTATTTTTGGGAACTTTTTCAAGCCGTTTTTAAAAAACAAATTTCTCCCACCGTCGCCAAACAATTGATTGTTACTGCTTACCTGGCCAAAACCTCTCCCCTACAGATTGCCAAAAAAAATGGTCTTTTACAGCTTTCAGATCAAAAAGAAATCGCTGCTATTGTCAAAAAGGTTATTGCCGATAACCCCAAAGCGGTCGGGGACTATCGCCAGAACCCCAATTCAATCGGCTTTCTTGTCGGTCAAGTTATGCAAGCCTCCGGCGGTTCCGCCAATCCCCA
>CAZRAZ010000017.1:0-3622 GCA_964598275.1 uncultured Gammaproteobacteria bacterium
ATGCCCGGCTTTTAGTCAGAAACATTCAAACCTTACGCCAAAAACAAGGCTTAAAATTAAGCGACAAAATCAAAATTCTCGCTCCTAACTGGCCTAAAAATTTTGAAAAACAAATTTTACAAAAAACCCTGGCCGTCAATATCCAAAAAGGCAAAAAACTTAAAATTGAAAAAATATCGGTATAAACTAAACTGTGTTTAACAAAAATTGGCTGCCTGTTGCTATCAGCCTTCTTATTCTTCTTTCCCTCAATCTTCTGGCCATCAGTTCTGTCGCTCCTCAACTTTTAAATAAACAGCTAATTTCTTGGATTGTCGGCATCATCCTCTTTTTTCTTGGTCGTCAATTCACCGTTTCCCAACTGGCTCCGGTCAAATGGCACATTTTTATTCTTTCCTGTCTCCTCCTTCTTTTGCCCATTTTTTTCGGCGACAGCACCCGCGGTTCTCAACGCTGGCTGAATTTGGGTTTTATTTCTTTTCAACCTTCAGAAATCGTCAAACCCGGCTTAATGCTTTTTTTGGCCAACAGTCAAACCCTTATCTCCCAACTACTTCATTTTCTACCCGTTTTAATCATTTCTCTTCAACCCGATTTGGGCAGTTCCATTTCCGTTCTTTTCTTAATCAGCCCTCTTCTGATTCATTATCAAAAACTGTTAAAAATCAGCCTTATTTCTCTTCTGATTCTTAGTCTAGCTTCCCCTCTGATTTGGAATAAAGTCCTCTTACCCTACCAACAAAAACGAATAATTACTTTCCTCCGGCCCGAATATGATCCCCTTGGTCAGGGTTACCACGTCATTCAATCAAAAATTGCCATTGGCTCCGGCGGTATTTTTGGTAAAGGCTACAAAAAAGGCAGTCAGGGTCGACTACTTTTCTTACCCGAAAAACACACCGATTTCATTTTTGCCGCCATCACTGAAGAATTGGGCCTCGTTGGCGCCGGTTTAATTCTCTTTGCCTATTTTCTTCTCTTAAAAACTTTATTAAAAAAAGCCTTTTCTCAAACGAATTTAGCCCAACAACTTTTTACCCTGGGCATTACCATTCAAATCTGGCTGCAGGCTTTCATCAACATCGGTATGAACTTAGGCCTTTTGCCCGTCACCGGCATCCCCCTGCCCTTTGTTTCTGTCGGCGGCAGCTCCGTCATTTCTCTACTTTTTTCCTTAGGCATCATCTATTCCTTATGATATAATCCTCGAGTATGAAATATGCTGTTATTGCCCTTTCCGGCCACCAATATCAAGTCGAGGAAAATCAGGTTATCACCGTCGACAAACTTGGCAAAAAAGAGAAAGAGGTCGACTCTACTGCCAATATTCTTCTCTATGTTGATGGCAAAGACATCAAAATCGGCAAACCTTTTTTAGAAAACGCCCAAGTCAACTTTGAAATTGTCAAAAATTATAAAGGTAAAAAACTTAGTGTTTTCAAATACAAAGCTAAATCCCGTTACCGCAAAACCCAAGGTTTCCGCCCTCAACTTACCGACATTAAAATCACCAAAATATCCATTAAGCCGGCTACAAAATCTACTTCTAAACCCAAAAAACAAGTGTTTAGTGTTTAGAATTTAGAGTTTAGAATTTAATCAAAGTATGGCTCATACAAAATCACAAGGAAAAACCAATCAAAAAAGTGTTCGCCCCGGCAAAAGAAGAGGTGTTAAACTTTTTGGTGGTCAAGTCGTCAAAACCGGCCAAATTATCGTCCGTCAGATCGGTTCAAAATTTCATGCCGGATCAGGCGTTAAACAAGGTAAAGATTTTACTCTCTACTCCGTCAGACCGGGAATCGTAAAATTCTTCAAAAAACTGGACAAAAAGATGATTTCCGTCATCCCTGCCCACCAATTTACCCGCCCAAGTGGACAGGCAGGCCTGCCAAAAACTGATACCCTCTGATAGTTTTTTTCCTCTTTTTTCACAAGCGTTTTCATAGTATTCTTATTCCATGAAAGCGGTTACCCAAATTGCCACCAATCAGCTCGAACCAAATCCCTTACAACCCCGTGGAGTCATCAATCCCGAATCAATTGCAGAACTGGTCGACTCCATCAAAGAACACGGTATTTTAGAACCTTTAATCGTCGCTAAAACCCCCGCCGGCTACCAGATTATTGCCGGTGAACGCCGTTGGCGAGCCGCCCGCATTGCCAAACTAGAGTATGTCCCCGCCATCATCAAAGAAACCACCCCTCAACAAATGTTGGAAATGGCCATTGTCGAAAACATCCAACGAAAAGACTTAAACCCCATCGAAAGAGCCAGGGCTTTTCTTCGTCTAAAAGAAGAATTCGGCTTCGACAACCACCAAATCAGCAAAAAGATCAGCAAAAGTATTCCCTATGTCATCAACGCCCTAAAACTATTAACCTTGCCAGACGCTCTCAAAGACGGTCTTTTATCGGGCCTTATCAGCGAAGGCCACGCCCGAGCTTTAGTTAGCATTGGCGACACCCGCCTAACCATCGAAGCCTACAAAATTGTCTTGAAAGAAAAAGCTTCTGTTCGCCGTGCCGAAGAAATCGCCCGCCGCATGAAGAAAAAAATTGAAGAAGGCGAAGTTCCCATCACCAAAGAAAATCTGCCACAATTCCTAAAATCCAAATTCGATGATATTGGCACTGACCTTCAGTCAAACTTTACCGGCACTCAAAACAGCATCAAGATCTCCCAAACCACCACCGTTACCCGAGTTGTCATCCAATTCAAGGGCCCGGTCGAACAAAGATTTGAAAATATTCAAACTCTTTACCAAAAAATCTGCGGCCAAGCCATGAAAGCCGATCAAAAGGAAAGCTAAAGAGTCACCTTTGTCACCAAACCAAGCGAACTTACCGGCCAATACTTAAAAAAAGCTTTACCTATAATCGAATCCCGCGACACCGGACCAAACTCACGCCCGTCACGCGAATGAGACCTATTGTCCCCAAAACAAAGATAATAACCCATTGGCACTAACTTTTCTACTCCCTCTAAACTATAAGCCCCAGGCTGTGTCACAAGATCCTCCGGCAAAAAATATTGATCTAATTTTTCGCCGTTAACATAAACCTTGCCTCCCATCACTTTCACCCGATCGCCGGGCAGGCCGATGATTCTTTTAATATATTCACACTCATCTTCAGAGCAAGGCTCGCTTGGTGGGGCTTTAAACACCACCACGTCGCCTCTTTTTGGCTCTCCAAACCGATAACTAAGTTTATCGGTCAACAAATATTCTCTATCTTCAAAATTCGGCACCATCGAAGTACCGTTAACCTCGTTTGGTTGGGCCACAAACAAATAAATAATCACAAAAACCGACAAGGCCAACACAATTGATTGGACAAATTCTAAAATAAAGCTTCCCAGAGCAAAACCCGCATCCTTTCTTCTCTCTATTTTCATAATCTCTAGTTTACCTCTCTAGATAGCATCAGGCAACCGGCAAATCAATCGGGGATTGATATAATCAACTATCGGTTGTTTAGCTCAGTTGGTTAGAGCGCATCGTTCACATCGATGAGGTCGGAGGTTCGAGTCCTCTAACAACCACGAGAACCGAAGAAGGAGGCCGAGGCTTAAGCCGAGGTCCCGAGAGCGCCAGCGATTGGGATTCGAGTCCTCTAA
>CAZRAZ010000017.1:3722-15353 GCA_964598275.1 uncultured Gammaproteobacteria bacterium
TCAATTTCTTTATTAAATACAAACCATTCTCTTTTGCCCCTAATCGCCAACAATAATAGTTTTTGGTACGGATCCAGCAATTCGCCATTTTTTCTCGAAAAACATAATTTCATTAACCTTTCGCCTATTTGTCCCTCCAAGCCGGATTCTTTTACTTTGGTTTTTAAAATAATACCCTCATCCGGTTGTATTCTAAAAATTAAATTATTACCTCCTTTAAAAATAATGGCCACCTCTGCTACCCGATTTTTTAATTTTTTACCACTTCTAAAAAAAACCGGCACACCGTTCAATCTGCCTTTCACAAAATCAGCCCTAAAGGCAAAAAAGGTCTCCGCTTTACCCTTATATCCCTCATATTTTCCTCTCACTAATGAATTCTCTTCTACTTGCAAATTTTGCACCGCCGTCAATCTCGCCTCAAACACATCTTTTTTATTAAGTTCCATCACTGCATATACCAACATCTGCAACAAATGGTTTTGACCCACATCCCGCAAAGCCCCCGTCTTTTCATAATAATCACCTCTATCTTCCACCCCAAAATCCTCGGCCATCAACACTTGAATATGGTCAATTAAAACACCTTTCATCAATTCCTCAAAAATAATATTCTCTCTTCTAAAAACCATCATATTTTCCACCATTTCCTTAGCCAAATAATGATCCACCATAAACAACTGTTCTTGTCGATAAAACCGACCAACCAGTTTATTTAATTCCATCGCCGACCGCAGGTCTTTACCAAATGGTTTTTCCAACATCAACCTGGTCCAACCGCAATCACTGTTGTTTAACTTTTTCTTACTCAAACCCTGCAAAATCGGCCCATACAAATCAGAAGACACTGCTAAATAAAAAATTCTATTTTCACCCTTCAAGGCATTTAAATTTTTCTCTATTTCTGCAAACAGGCTTTCTTCCCGTACATCGCCCCACAAAAAATCAAATTTGTCTACAAAATCTTTATCGTTCCTTCCAATCGATCCGGTCACCACCTCTTCATATTCCCAACCACTTCTCCGTCTACCCGATATCCCTATTATCCGAAAATTTTTCAACCTTCCGCTGGCAAAAAGACCATACAAAGCTGGAATAAATTTTTTCTTAGCCAAATTACTGGTAATCCCAAAAACGACCAAAACAAATTTTTGTTCCATATGCTAAATTATTATAATTTAATGAAAAATTTCCTGCTTGTTCTATCACTTTTCACTCTGTCCGGCCTAATCGTCAGTCATTCCTCCTGGCCCCGTTTATTCTCTCACCAAGACCACATCAATCCCCAAGAAATTAAGGAAAATTACGACCCTTCAGCCAAAATCGCCATTTTCAACAACAAAGCTATTAATATCCCCTCCCAACAATATTTTGGCAGTCATGTCCTTGGAGTAGAGGACAAAAAAGGCAATACCACCAACAAAAGAATCGAAATTGATCTTACCAATCAAAGACTTTATGCCTTCGAAAACGACCAAAAAATCCACGAATTTTTAGTTTCCACCGGCACCTGGGGCCGCACTCCCACCGGCACTTTTAAAATTTGGACCAAGATCAGATCACAAAAAATGTCAGGTGGCTCCAGAGAATTAGGTACTTACTATTACCTTCCCAACGTTCCCTATATTCTCTTTTTCGGCAATGCCCAATTTCCCAACAATCTTGGCTTCAGCCTTCACGGCACTTATTGGCACAACAATTTCGGCGTGCCCATGTCCCACGGCTGTATCAATATGAAAACCCCGGACGTCGCCCAAATTTTCGACTGGGCCACCCTTGACACTCCGATTACTATCTACGGCAAATACGAAACCTCTCTCCCCAGCACCTACCACCTCTAGACTACAACACTTCGCCGGCTAGTTTTATCACCAATTTCGACGCCGCCGTCACCACCGCGTAGTCACTTGCTCTTTTATCGTTCGCCCTCTCTATCTTTTCCGTCATCATTTCATAACTATCTGCTCCAAACAAGGTCGGTCTCCATCCGCTTCTTTTTAACAACCTGGCTCTTGTCTCCACCATCGATTTTTGCATCATCGCTTTCCGATACCAAGACTCGGCTATACTTTTAAAAACCCCGCCATTTTCAATTATCAACAACTTTTCCAAATTATCCATTATTCTTTTAGAAACAACACTCTCCCTTTTTCTCTTTCTAAAAGAAAACGACTTATCTGTCAAAGAATTCGTATCCTTATTTTCCACCGCCGTCAACATGGCTTCCAAATCCACATCTAATTCATAATCTCCCAGCAATATTTCCGTATCCCTTTTTATCAAGCCATATAAATAATCGGCAGTTTGGTTATTCAATAGCAATTCTCCACTGTCTGCCTCAACTCCAAAAGACACCGTTTCGCCCATCAGCACCTCACCTTCATAATATTGCCAACCATTGTCATTATTGCCAATCACCAGATGATATGTTCCTTCAAATTCTGGCACCAATTCCAATTGACAATTTTCCTCATTCTCATCCAACATAATAAAACCCATGTCATCCTCAAAGACATTACCATCACAATCAATTCTCATTTTAACCGGAGAACCGACAAAAAACACCGTTTTTGCTTCCAAATCGGGAGCCACCGGTACCTCACCCACCACCTCTCCCAAATCCAATTCAGTAAAAATTTCATCCACCAAATCGCCAACCATTTTAGAATGAGTTGTCTCTATTTCCACAAAGTCATCTCCTTCAAACTTAGCGCTTTTCAGTAACACCGTCCCGTCACCATCACCAAACTCATAATCAATTACCTTTCCATCCGGCCAAATTCCCAAGGCTTCTTCAAAAATCGTCCTTTGGGCCAAGTTTGTCCACTCTTTTGTTTTTTCACCTTTGGCTACCATCGCCTTCAAGTTTGGCCAAATCAAATTTACACTCGCATTCATACCAATCAGATAACTATTTTTACTTTCCATTTTTGACAAGGACAATACTTGTCGCCCCATCTTAGCAAAATCAAAGGTGGGCAATAAATCTTTTAGCACCGGTGCATATTTTCTTATCACTTCAACCCCGGTCTGTCCGTTTTTCTTTTGTAATTGCAACAAAAGATTTAAAGCAATCGACCTGACATCAAATTTATCTGATATTTTAGCCCCACTCCAAGCATCATAAGCTGATAGGGAACCACGATGCGGACTACCCAAACTAATCACCTTGTCAACTTTTTCCAAGTTATTCTGGGACCAAACTCTACCCACCAAACCACCCAAACTATGGCCCACCAAATCAATTTTTTCTCCCACACCAACTATCGTAACCACAAAATCATCAAAATCCTTAGAAATTTCCTCCACTGGTTGCCGCCAATCATAGTTCCACACAAAAAAATCCCGATCTCTCACCAAACCTTTAGCCTCCAAAGCAGAAACCAGGCCATCGTAAGTCTTCACAAAAGGTGTCATTTTCCACTCATCAGCCCCCACTTCTTGGTTATAAACCATCGCCTTTGAGTTCCAACTCGCCCCCAGTCCCGGGATCAAAACAACC
Source organism: uncultured Gammaproteobacteria bacterium (assembly GCA_964598275.1). GTDB lineage: Bacteria > Patescibacteriota > Microgenomatia > UBA12405 > UBA12405 > JAHIEZ01. Next base: position 7,225 of record CAZRAZ010000017.1, read on the forward strand.
TTGTCTATGGTTTCCCCGGAAAATAAAGAAACAAGCCTCACATAATCAATCGAAAGAGAGTTCCAGTCATAACTACCACCGGATAAGGGATTGCCTAAAATAATATTACCCGCCAAACACTGATCACTACCAGTTTCATATAATTCAACATCATCCAAGGATATAACATATGAAGAATCTATTTTCTCAATTTTTAACACATGCCATTCGCCTACAGACAAATTAATTGACCAATATTGACGGTCAATAAGATCTCTGTAATCACTAAAAATAGTACACTGGCCATATTTCTCAAGGCTAAAATCGTTATACATAAAATACGAACCCTCATGAGCGTCCTGCCATAAAGAAAATTGATAAAAAGGATAGTCAGAAGATCCTGTATATCCAATATTTATTCCCGTCCCCATTGAAGCAAGGTTGTTATATTTGAATCTTGCTTCAAAAACCATATCTGCTCCATCCACAAACACACCGTTTAGTTTGCTATATAAAACAGGAAATTTAGGACCAAAATTACTCATCGTCACAACACCAGCATCAAAATTGACCTCCCCACCATTATCAACATACTCCCATTTTGTTTCATCTCGATAATCAAAATTATCTTCAAAAACAATCGACGCAAAAACAGAATGTGTACTTAAAAAGAAAAAGGTTAAAATATAGACAAAAGACACTGTCAACCTAAAAAACACCGACATATAATTTCATAGTAAACCATTTAACAAAAAAAAACAAGTAATGAAAATAGCCATTTTCCACAACCTAAAAAAGGGTGGTGCACTAAATTTTGTTAAAAGCATTTCGGGCAATTTAAAGTCTAAAAATAACAAAATAGACATCTTTTCCTTTGAAAACAATATCCCGAAAAACAAATATAACCATCTTTATTTATACAAACTTAAAAAAACAAAAAATGCTATCTCTCAAATGTTCCAAATTTTTGTTGAACTAAAAAACATAAATAAACAAATTGCTAAAAAAATTGAAAAAAATAAATATGATCTTGTATTAGTTTTTCCCTGTCTATTAACACAATCACCTTTCCTTCTAAAATATTTAAACCATACAAACTTCATCTACGTTTTTACCGAACCAAAAAGAGAATTTTATGAAAAAACAAGTTACGATTTCTCGATCAAAAAAACCATCTCCGACACCATTAGAAAAACGATCAAAATTATTGACAAAATAAACTGTTCTTACGCAAAAAATATTGTCTCGATATCAGAATACTCGTCCAATCAATTATTAAAAATATATAAAAAAAGAGCATTTACTATCTACCCCGGGATAAAATTCACTCATCCAAAAAAAATATATTTAAAAAACAACCAAAAAATCTTATCCGTGGGAGCCTTACAAAAAATAAAAGGGCACGATTTCTCAATCAAACAAATAGCAAAAAAAAGGTACAAAATCAAAATACTTGGAAGAAAAACACCAGACTACAAAAACATAATAAAAATTATTAAAAAATACAAAGCCAAAGATTTGGTTTCTATAATACACACCGAAAAAGAAAACAAGAAAAACACCCTTTATAAAAAACACTCATTATTTTTGGCAAATCAACAGCACGAACCTTTTGGATTAACAACTCTCGAAGCTGTAAATAACAATTGTTACGTAATTGGTAAAAACGAAGGAGGAACTCCTGAAATAATCAGACATGGAATGAACGGATTCCTATACCCTAATTCAATAAAAATTGCCCAAAAAGCACTTGACAAAAAATATAACCAAAAAAATATCAATATAAGCAAAAATTGTAAAATAGATTGGGATAAAACAACAGAACACCTCCTTTACCTCTATCACTACCTCAAAAATGAACCAACAGAATAAACCATCAAAACAACAAAACATTTCTTTACTGCTTCTCACCAAAAACGAGGAAGAAAATATAAAAAATAATTTCTCCTGGCTAAAAAACTGCCCTCGCATCAACGAAATTATTGCCATCGACGATTTTTCTACCGACCATACCGTCGATCAATTAAAAAAACTTAATTCCACCGTCCACCACAGAAAACTCAAGGGTAATTTTAGTCAACAGCGAATTTACGCTCTTAGCAAAACCCAAAACAACTGGGTTCTCTGGCTCGACGCCGACGAAAAACCGACATCAAACTTAATCGACTTTATTAATCAAGCAAATTTAAATCAAAAAGTAGCCTTCGCCTTTAAAAGAACTGATTTCTTTTTTGACCAAAGTCTCCATCACGGCGAAACCGGCAGTCTTTATTTTGTTCGCCTCTTCGACAAAAGATATGGCCTCTTCGAAAACGCCGTTCACGAAACCTGGGTTAGCCGTCTCCCTATAAAAAATATCTCTCTCCAAATTCTTCACCACCCTCACCAAAATTTATCCTCCTTCTTAAAAAAAATTAATCAATATACCGACATCCGCGCTCAAGAACTCTACCACCAAGGTCATACCACTAACATCTTTGAAATCATTTTCTACCCCCTGGCAAAATTTTTTTATAACTACCTCTACCGACTCGGCTTTCTCGATTCTACCCCAGGTCTTATCATGGCTTTATCAATGAGCCTCCATTCGTTTTTAGTTCGTGCAAAACTATGGCATCACCAACAACAATAATTCTATTTTTAATTGCCATCATTTTTCCTTTTGGCCAACTGTTCAGACTCAACCTTAATTCCGTCTCTTTCCCTCTCATCGATCTTGCCATTTTTGCCCTTTTTCTCGTAAATTTAACATCCCATTTAAAAAACCCCAAAGTAAAAAATAAGTTTTTCCTCTACTTTCTTCCTTTCGCTCTATTTTCCCTAATTTACAATCTGATCTCTTATCAAGCCAATCCCCTCAAACCCATCCTTTATTTTTTTAGACTAGCAGTCTACCTGTCTTTTTTTATCTTCCCTTTAAATCCAAAAAACATCAGCCAACCCTTCAAACATTTTTTCAAACTGTCATTACTCACCTGTATTGTTTTCGGCTTTATTCAATACCTCTTTTGGCCTAATGCCACCTTTTTCGATAGCTTCAATTGGGACCCGCATCTTCATCGCCTCATCGGCAGTTTTTTTGATCCCACCTTCACCGGTCTAATTTTTCTTCTTTTCCTTATCAATCTTTACCTTTCTCCTTCAAAAAAACCCAAATATTTCCTTATTTTTACCAGCTACGTTGCCATGGCCTTAACCTACAGCCGATCCACTCTGCTTTCATTTTTATTTGGCAGTTTCCTAATTTCCCGAAAGCAAAAAAATATAAAAATATTAATTGTCGGCATCATCATCACTCTGGCCACCGTTTTGCTTTTACCCCGTCAACCGGGCGAAAGCACAAAACTGGAACGTTCATCAAGCATTACCGCCAAGATCGAAAATTATAAAGAGGCTTGGGACTTATTTTGCCGCTCTCCCATCATCGGTCACGGCTATAATAACCTCTTTGTGGCCAGACACATTGACAACCCCTCTTCTCATTCCAATTTCGGTTTCGACGGCAGTCTGATGACCATTCTGGCCACCACCGGTATTCTTGGTTTTTTTCTCTTTAGCAGAGGACTAATCCATCTCTATCTTAATTCCTCTCCCACAAAAAAAATTGGCCTGGCCATTATCCTTCTTCACTCTTTTTTTGCCAATTCGTTGCTTTATCCTTGGGTCTTTCTCTATTTTATTTTAAGCTAAAGATCGTAAGAAATCGCTATCTTATTTCTTGTCTCGTTACCGGCGTTGTCTCTGGCAATTATTTCAAAATCATTTTTTCCCAACTGCAACTGCATTTTGATTTTAAAATTACCGCTATCGTCTACCATCGCCACCTTGCCGTTAACCAACACGCTTGCCCCGGCCTCTGTTCGTCCCTCAATATTAAAATCGGCATAATCTACACTCAAACTTTTTTCAACAGGATTAGTCATTTCCAAACTAGGAGACTGATTATCAAAAATAACCGATACCTTTTTTGATATTTCACTAGAACCTTTATCTTCAGTTATGGCAATAGCGCTAAACTCATTTTCCCCGGCAGACAAATCAACCAAACTAAACAAAAACTCGCCGGTGTCCGTCACCTCCGTCTTTTCAATCGCCACATCATTTTTCAACAACTCAACCACCACTCCCGGTTCAGCCACCCCTTTTATCGAAATTCTGGCGCTGTTGGTTGCTTCGTAAGACAAAACCAATCTGGGAGCAAGCGGCGGCAAGACCCTAACTCCACCGTCACCTTCGGCCTGCTTATCTTTTGTATTACCCAAAAAAAGAGATAGTTTTACCAACAAAGGCAAACCAAAAACTACTACTACTCCAAACAAAAAAATCGTCAGCAAACCCAAAAAAACCGCTTTTCGGCTAACCGATTCCTCTGTTGTCTTTTTTAATCTTGATCTTTCAAATTCTGCCATAAACGTTTTCTGTCTCCTATTTTATCAAAAAATCGACTCGAAACAAAAAATGAGCCTATGGCTGGAATTGAACCGGCAACCTATCCCTTACGAAGGGATTGCTCTACCATTGAGCTACATAGGCGTGCAAGGCGTGAGTATATTTACGATTTTGCTCAAACTTATTTTATCAAAGATTCCTGACGCCGACCAGTGCCGGCAGGCACGGCACAAAACCGCAATGGCTCGCGGGCAAAAATTTCCTCCCCTAAAACCCCTCCATTTTTTGCCCGCTCGCCCGAAAGGCAAAACCGTTTTCTAAAACTGATTAGATTTTAAAAAAGTCCCGTCAACACAACTTCTATAACCCCTCGAAGTCGCACAGCTTCCGCATAAACCAATTCCGCATTTTATCAAAAAATCTATTGAAGAATAAATTTTTTCTAAATTCATATATCTACTTTCTTTTTGAATAGCACTTTTTATCATTAATTCTGGACCGCAATTTATACAACATTCAGGTTGGGTGTTTTTTATTATCTCTTCCAAATTATCAGTCACCAATCCTTTTTGACCCATTTCTCCATTTTCAGTAGTTAAGTATATTTCTTTACACACGCCTTTAAATTCTTTGTAAGGTAAATGATTTTTATCTTTCGCTCCCAGTAACGCCGTCGTCCCTTTATTTCTTTTGGCAAAAAGATAAAGAGCCGCAATGCCTGTTCCGCCTCCGATCAGTAATGTTTTTCCATTAATTGCTGGTGAATTTCCATAAGGACCTCTGATATAAACGACATTTCCTTTGCTTAATTTTGATAATTCGTTGGTGAAATATCCCCTCCTTTGTATTAGTAAGCTCATTGGCTCGTCATCAAACACAGAAAATGGTTTTTCTCCTTTTCCCGGAAGCCAAGCAAAAATAAACTGACCCGGCTTTGTTTTTATTTCAGTGTCAAATTCCAGCAAAAACAAATCGTCCGCCAATTGTTTATTTTCTTTTATTTTATATTTCTCGTAATTCATATTTACTTTTTCTTTCAGAAACTTTGCGGCGTTGTTTGTATTGTTTTTAACGTCCCTCGACAATTCATAAAAATATTCTTTAATCTCGTCTGTTTTGAGACCGGCGAGTGCCGAACCAATTCCAAAATAACTTGCGCCAGCTTTTTTGTACTTTTTTATGTCTTCAGCAGTTGACATTCCACCACAAGCAATAATCGGTAAGTTTGTCATTTGGCTAACTTTTTTTACGCAGTTTAATCCAGTTTCCAAAATTGCTTTGCCGGATATTCCTCCTGTTTTATTTGAAAGAATTGGGTAGTCCTCGTACAAATAAATTTCCGGGCCCTTCGTATTTATGGCTACAATTCCGTCAACCCCTCCTCGTATCGCATGCTTAACGACTTTTTCTATATCAAGATTTGGTGAAATTTTAACAAGCGTCGGCTTTCCTAACGAGGATATTTTTCTAGTTATTTTTTCCACAAGTTTATAATCTTGACCGACAACTTGGCCATATTTATCAGAATGCGGGCAGGAGATATTTAATTCAAAACCATCTGCATGGCCAAATAGTTTTTTAGCCACTTCTTCAAATTCATCTTCATTGCTTCCAAAAATTGAGATTAACAGGAATTTATCGTCCGGAATTTTTACTCTTTGTAATTTTTTAGCAAATCCATCTACTCCCGGATTAGTAAGACCAACAGCGTTAATAAATGTAAATGGAGCATATTGAGCAATGATTGGTTCTTTATTCCCTTCTTTTGGCTCGCGTCCGATACTTTTTGTTGTTAAAATTCCAATTTCCGGAATTTCATTTCCAATTTTTTCAAACACCTCAATTTCAGTGCTAACAATTCCTGATGGAATAGTAAAAATTCCACTAATTTTCTTTCCAAATAATTTATATTTGCTTTTCATAAGAAACTTTAGTCACCAGAAAATTAAGATTTAAACCCTGTTCATATTATACTGAAAATTAAGAAAAATTTGAATTTTTTAGAAAACGATTTTGCCTTTCGGGCGAGCGGGCAAGGCATGAGCGGCTAGAGGGGATCGAACCCTCGACCTATCCTTGGGAAGGACATGTTTTACCACTAAACCATAGCCGCAACTGATAAATTTTATCATGCAAGGCTTATTCTCGAGGCAAAACCAAGCTCATTCCAATTTCCAACAAATCCGGATCGTTCAGGACATTTCTGTTTGCTTCCCAAATTTTCGTCCAAGCATAACCATCTCCATATGCCCTTATCGCAATTTCCCACAAATTATCACCTCTTTCTACCACATAAGAATCTCCCTCAATGGTCATTATCTCACCAGCCTCTATCGTCAACTCCGGCAACTTTAATTCTTGACCCACCGCCAATAAACCAGGATTTTCCAAATTATTTTCTTTAGTAATCTCCACCCACTTATAACCTGAATTATAATGTTTCTCTGCAATTTTCCACAAATTATCACCCGCTTCCACTGTATAGACCTCTCCTCCGGCCACCACCTGATCCTTACTTTCTGCCCCCTCTGCCTCTGCTGTTGTTTCCGCTCCTGGTACACTGACCGATCCCTTTCTTTTCTGAAAAAAATTAACCACCAGACCAAACACTACCATCACGATCACCAAACCCAAAAACATACTCACCATCTCTTCTGCTGATTTTTTATTTTCTGCTTTTCTTACCATACCCTGTAATTTACACAAAACAAGTCCTATAGTCAACACTATTTTTCAACTTGATAATTTAAACAAAAAATTCAATAATACTCAAAATATGAAAAACATCAAAAAAGAACAAACCCTTGTTGTTATCAAACCGGATGGAGTTCAACGCAGTCTGATCGGTGAAATTATTCAAAGATACGAAAGATCGGGGCTAAAACTTGTTGGTCTAAAAATTCTAATTCCGGCTATCGATCAAATAGAAAAACATTACTTAATCGATCCTCAATGGCCCGTCAATGTCGGTCTCAAAGCCCTTGCCTCATACAAAGAAAAAGGCAAGACTCCTCCTAATACCGATCCCAAAAAAATCGGCTTAATCGTCTTGGCTAATTTAAAAAAATACCTCGGCTCTGGACCGGTTGTCGCCATGATTTGGCAAGGTATGCACGCCGTTTCGGTGGTCAGAAAAATCACCGGTTCAACCGAACCCAGAAGTTCCGATGTTGGTACCATCAGAGGTGATTTCACCATTGATTCCTATCAAGTCGCCGACACCGACGGTCGTGCTGTTAGAAATCTGATCCACGCCTCCAGCTCACCCGAAGAAATTTTAAACTATCGTCTTATCAACGAAGAAATCCTTTACGACATCAACCTCGACGGCATTTTAGAGTAAATTTCTAATCCCAAATTTTGTGCTTTTTCATAAAAGCTCTCCCTGGCCCGGTTTTCAAATACTGCTCAAACTCAAACGCTTTGTGTTCTTCATCAAAAATAAAACAAGACTTTAATTTCCACGGAATATCATTCTTAGTAGCATCAACTTGTTTTAAATTATGTCTTTTTATCCTATCTTTAAGGTTATTAGTACAGCCAATATAATGTTTGTTTTTTACATTATTTAAAAAGTACACGTAGTAATACACAAATAAATCATATACCTTAGCGGGTTTACCCGCTTTATCCCATTGATAAAAACAAAACTAGAAAGATTAATAAAACTCCAACAATCTGTTACCGTTAAAAATCAACGGATAAAGCGGTCTCTTTACGAAAAAATTCGAACTGTTTTTCAAAGGTAGCCCTTCGACAAG
>CAZRAZ010000018.1:0-13751 GCA_964598275.1 uncultured Gammaproteobacteria bacterium
CTTTTTTACGACTGGCTAAACCAATGGGGCGGCGCCGAAAAAGTTTTACTGGATATCCTAAAAATTTTCCCCAACGCTCCCGTTTACACCCTGGTCCACGACCCCCGCAAAACCACCTGGCTCCCGGCCCAAACCAAGATCATTCCATCTTTTCTTAATTCATTTCCCTTAGCCAAAAAAAACCTGCCTCTTTATGCCCCTCTTTACCCTCTGGCTTTAGAGCAATTCGATTTTTCTGCCTTCGATCTTGTCGTTTCTACCAGCACCACCATCGGCCACTGTCTTTTAACCCCACCCCAAACCCTCTACCTTGCCTATTTTCACAACCTTAATCGTCGTCTCTATCCTCCCTTACCCTTTTTAAAGTCTTACCAAAAAATAGACAAAATCTATGCCGCCCGTCCTGATCATTTTCTAGCCAGTTCCAAAAACGTCCAAGCCAAAATAAAAAAACATTACCGCCGTTCCTCAACTCTCGTTTATCCTGGCACTGATCTTTCCCAATTTAAACCAATCAAAAATCCTTCCACCGATTATTTTCTGGTCGTTTCCCGTCTTGTTCCTCATAAAAAAGTTGACTTAGCCATTAAAGCCTGCCGACGGCTTAAACTTCCTCTAAAAATTGTTGGTACCGGCCGTCAGTTTTCCGGTCTCAAAAAATATCAAAACCGTTATCTTCAATTTCTGGGTCAAGTCAATCAATCAACACTTATCTCTCTTTATCAGAACTGCTCTGCCCTAATCTGCCCTCAACACGAAGATTTTGGTTTAACCCCCATCGAAGCCATGGCCTGCGGTCGTCCCGTTATCGCCTTTGCCGCAGGTGGTTTTAAAGAAACAGTTATAAACGGCCAAACCGGACTTCTTTTCCCACGCCAAAACACCACCAGTCTTATCTCTACTCTCAAAAAATTCAACTCAAAAAACTTCAAGCCTTCACTTTGCCGTCGCCAAGCCCAAAAATTTTCCCAAAAAAGCTTTATGCTAAACTTTAAAAAACTGGTCGAAAGCTTATGGTTTCAACAAATCATTACATTGTAATTTTATGCGGTGGCACCGGCCCTCGGCTTTGGCCCTTATCCCGCACCGACAATCCCAAACAATTCCTCTCTATTTTGAGCGACAAATCTCTTTTAAATCAAACCGTCTGCCGTTGTCAAAAAATTGTCCCGTCTTCCCACATTTTTTTGATCACCAATCAAAAATATTTTTCAAAAACCCGCCGACTCGTCAGTAAAAAAATACCAACCGTAAACATCATCTCTGAACCCCAAAAAAAGAATACCACCATGGCCTTCGTTTATGCCTCTACCCTTATTCAAAAACTAAATCCCCGTGCCGTTATCAGTTTTCTACCCTCCGACCATTTTATCAAAAACCCGCTCGATTTTAAAAAATCCCTCGATACTGCCGCTGCCCTCGCCAAAAAACATCAAAAAATTGTCCTCTTGGGTAGCCTTCCCGCCTTTGCCAATCCCTCCTACGGCTACCTTTTACCCAACAAAAAAGACAAACAACACGCTCCTGCCTTTCCTGTAGTTAATTTTGTCGAAAAACCCGATCCCAAAGCTATTAATGAACTTATCAAAAACGCTTATCTCTGGAATTTGGGCATCTACACCTTTTCCGCTTCTGTTCTTTTTGCCGAAATCAAAAAATACCAACCGGCATACTTCTCTCTATATCAAAAACTGCAAAAACACCCCGACAACCCCCGTCTTGTTAACCACGTCTACACTCTATCACCTGCCCTGTCCATCGATTATGCTCTTGCCGAAAAATCAAAACAACTTTTAGTTCTTCCTGTCAACTTTATCTGGAGCGATGTCGGCGAATGGAAAACTATTTATCAACAGTTGGCCACCGACAAACAAGGTTTTGCCACTCTTAATCCCGACACCCTTTTTGCTCAATTCGATTCTCAAAACTGCCTTCTTTCTGCCCGCAAAAACAAGCTGATCGGGCTTGTCGGAGTCAAAGATCTGACTATTATCGATACTGCCGATGCTCTCCTGGTTTGTCAAATTCAAAAAAGCTTTCATGTTCGGGATTTAATCAGCAAAATTGTTAGTAGCAAAAAGACGAAGTCTTTTTATGTCGCCAAAAATGATCACTAAAAAATCAGTCCGTTTTGTCAAACAAAGAATGTTTCTCTTTAATATCTTTAAAAGAACCACTGATATCGTCGGCTCAATTTTTTTACTCATCATCTTTTCACCCATCATGCTAATTACCACTATTTTTGTCAAACTTTCTTCTCCCGGCCCCATATTCTTTCATCAACAAAGAGTTGGCAAAAACTCAAAACCTTTTTCCATGCCCAAATTCCGTTCCATGTATATTGGCGACAACGATAAGCGTCTAAAAGATAATTACCCTGATCTTTGGCAAAAATATAAAAACTCCGGCTGGAAACTACCTATGAAAGAAGACCCCCGCATCACTCCCGTTGGCAAGGTCATTCGCTCTCTTACTGTCGACGAATTTCCTCAACTAATTTCAGTTTTAAAAGGCCACATGAGTCTCGTCGGCCCTCGCGCCTACCGCGAAGAAGAGCTTCAAGAATATCAACAAAAATTTCCTCACACCAAAAAATTTATTGACAACATCCGTTCCGTCAAACCCGGCATTACCGGACCCTGGCAAACTTCAGGCCGCAACGAACTCTCCTTTGAAAAAAGAGCCCAACTTGATTCTCACTATATCCAAAACCGTTCCATGCGCCAGGAAATCTTGATCTTGTTAAAGACTCCCTTAGCCATGCTTTCTCGCTGGTAAACTTATTTCTTTTACGATACACTTAAACACATGTTACTGCCTTGGAAAAAACCCGCCATTGTTAATTTAAGCCCCCTAAATCAAAATTTGACCCCAAGCTCCCCCAAAACCACCAAAATCAAAAAAATCACCATCAACACTCTCCTCTCTTTCTTTATTTTTCTTACTCTAACTGCCACCCTCGGTTTTTTCTTTGTCTTCGTCCCCGGCAAAAAACTTTACACCCAAATTGTCCTGGCCAAAAACGAGACCTCTCTTCTTCAGCAAGCTATTTCTCAAAAAGATCTGAAACTCATCAAACAAAGTCTTGCCAATCTAAAAAACCAGCAAGGTCAAATCGCTTCCACTTACCAAAAATTTTCCCTGGCCAAATCGCTTCCCTGTCTCAAAAACTACTATCAAGACGGTTGGTTGGTAATCGACATTGCCAAAGAAACTCTGGAAACAGGCGAAATTATCGTTCTGGCCATCGAACCTTACCAGGATTTTTTGGGCTTCCAAGGTTCTGCCACTGATTCGGCCAAAACCACCGAAGACCGCATCTCTTTTCTAACCGAATCCATCGAAGGCATTGTTCCTCATCTTGGCGCCATTGAAGAAAAGATGGCAAAAATAAATCACTCATTATCTCAAATCGATGCCACCCGCTACCCCGAAACTTTCAAAGGTTTTACCATAAAATCCACTCTTCTCAAAACCAAGGAGACCGTTTCTCAAGTTCACCAACTGGTCAAAGATGGTCAACCAATCTTAACTAAAATCCCCTGGATGTTGGGCAAAGACAGCCCCCGCAAATACTTGCTCCTCTTCCAAAACGACGCCGAACTTCGCCCCACCGGTGGCTTTTGGACTGCCTACGGCATACTTGAAGTCAAAAACGGCAAAATTACCCCGCTTGTCAGCAGTGACATCTACTCCTTAGACGATCAATTTCAAAGCACCATTCCTGCTCCCCGGCCGCTTAAGGCCTATCACATCAATGTTCCCTATCTAAACCTGCGCGACATGAACTTGTCGCCTGATTTTCCCACCAGCGTTGCCGAATTTATGGGCCATTACAAAAAACTTTCCAAAGATGCCGCCTCAATTGATGCCGTTATCGCCCTTGATACAAAAGTTTTAGTCAATCTAGTTGAAGTTTTAGGCAGGGTCGGTGTTCCCGGTTACGGTAATTTTGACGCCGAACCCGACAAACGTTGCGACGGCTGTCCTCAAATCATCTACCAACTCGAATGGATTGCTGGCCGTCCCCGAAACTATATCGAAACTAATCGCAAGGGCTTTTTAGCTCCTTTAATGCACTCTCTTTTAAGTAATGCCATGGGTTCCGAAAAAAGCAAACTTACCCCTCTTATCCAGGGCCTTTTACAAAATGTCTATCAAAAACATATTCTTTTTTATTTTACCGACCCGGATACCCAAACAGCCGCCGTCAGTGCCAATATCGCCGGTTCCATCAAACAAACCGACCAAAACATTGATTACTTCCATTTAAACGACGCCAATCTGGCCAGCGCCAAAACCAACCTTTTCATCAAACAATCCATCAAACACCAAATCATCAGCCAGGACGGCAAAGTAGAACACAAAATTATCGTCACTTACCAAAACCCCAGCAAAGCCAGCAACTGCAATCTGGAAAAAGGCGATCTCTGCCTAAACGCTCCCAAATATCGAAACTGGTTCAGATTCTACGTTCCCTTGGGTTCTGACATGATTAAAATGACTGGATCGGAGGTCGAGCCGGTGCTTTATGAAGAATTGGGTAAACAGGTTTTCGAAGGTTTTTACGGCAACAAATATCCTCTCTACTCCGAATCCAGTAACAAAACTTCTATTCAATATGTCAGCTCTGTTCCCGCCAGCTCCGACTATACTCTCTTGCTTCAAAAACAACCGGGCACCAAAAATATTCCCTACGAATTGGTAGTCAACGGCAAAGACGGGCAAACTTTCATCTGGAAAACCGATAAAACCATCAAATTGGCTCTCTAATGTCCCCCTATAGCTCCACCACCGCCATTGTTATCAACAAAAGCAAAACCAAGGAGGCCGATATTTTTGTCACCCTTCTTACTCCCTACCGCGGCAAAATTACCGCTTTAGCCAAAGGCGCTCAAAACATCAAAAGCAGTCGCTTATCTGCCCTTCAACTTGGCAATATTGTCAAGGTCAGCCTTTACCAAAAAAACGATTTTAACTGGCTGTCTCAAGCCCGCACCATTACCCCCTTTTTGCAAACCAAAAAAAACCTGGCTCAAGTCGGTTTGCTGTTTTATCTTTTAGAAATTATCAATCGCTCTCTGGCCGAAAACCAAAACCTCGACAACGTTTATCCCATCTGCCAAAACATCATCGCCGCCATCAACAAAAACCAAACCGCCTCCTATCTCAAAAACGAAATTGCCCTTATTTCCTCCCTTGGCTTTGGCTTACCTCCGGAAATCAACCAAGCCTTTGCTCAAAAAAACTACCGCCAAACCCAACAATACATCCAAAAATTTTTCGAATCAATCATCGAACAACCCCTCGAATCCCCCAAACTTTTCCGCTAAAAGCTCACCTCCGGAGGCGTACTTTAGGTTAACCTCGGAGGTTGACTTCCCCCAAAAATATTTGGATCACTTTGATAACATGTATTGGTTACGACAACGATAATATGACACAAGAATTTGAACATATACCAGTTTTACCCAAAGAAGTTATTGAGGCTCTTAGGCCCCAATCAGATAAAACCTATGTTGACGGAACTCTTGGTGGTGGTGGTCATAGCTTACTAATACTTCAAGCTACTAACGGTCAAGTGAAAATTATTGGTATTGACCAGGATCCAATCGCTCTACAAGTCGCTGGCCAAAGGTTGGCACCCTACAAAGACAAGGTGACTCTAATTAAAAGCAATTTTCGTAAGTTGAAACAAGTTCTAAATCAATTACAGAACCCGAAGGTTGATGGAATTCTTTTGGACTTGGGCGTTTCAACTTATCAGCTAGAAACGCCAGAAAGAGGTTTTAGCTTTAATGACTCAAAGGAAGCGAAGATTATCCCCTTGGATATGAGGATGGATCCAAGTTCAGCTGTTACTGCAACTAGTATACTTAATCACTGTGGCCAGCTTGAGTTAACTCAAATTTTCCGTCAGTATGGTGCTGAAGCCCAAGCAGAAAAAGTTGCTGCTCGTATTGTTGCAACCCGAAAATCGAGGCCAATTTCCACTACCAACGAGTTGCTGGCAATTATTAAGTCTGCTCTACCCCCGAAATACCGATTTAGCCGAACTGGCCATTATGCTAGTCCATTTTTCCGAGCCATTCGGGTAAAAGTTAACGATGAGGTCGGTGCCTTAAAAGATGTTTTGCCACAAGGTGTTGAGAGTTTAAACCCAGGTGGTCGGATGGCAGTAATTAGTTTTGATTCGTTTGAAGATGCAATAGTTAAGCATACTTTTCGGAAGATGGCACAAACTCCAGGGCCAAATGGAAAGCCAATAATAACCTTAATTACTAAACACCCAATTATCGCTGCTCCGGAAGAATTGGCTACCAACCCCAAAGCCGGCAGTGCAAAACTTCGTGTGATTGAAAAACGTTGATTAATTTAAATAATATAAAAAAACCATCTGGGTTAAAATTACCTCTTTCGAAAATGATTGATGTTATGTTTAAAACATCAGATGTAAAACAAACAGACAAGCAAATTTGTCTCCCATAGTAGAACCACCCAACCTAAACCCACATCATCTCCATCAAAAATAGTACCCAATAAAGTCCTTCTCGAAAACAATGCGGTATAATCATTTTATGTCTAATGATGACGATTTGGTTAAAAAAATAGTCGCCCTCTGTAAACGCCGGGGGATTGTCTTTCAAAACTCCGAAATTTACGGCGGTATCGCCGGTTTCTACGACTACGGCCCCATTGGTGCTCAAATGAAACGCAATTGGAAAAATTTATGGTGGCACGACAATATCGAAAGCCGTGCCGATGTGGTTGGTATCGATGGTGCTATTATTACTCACCCAAAAGTCTGGCAAGCCTCCGGTCATGTCAAAAATTTTTCCGACCCCCTAGTCGAATGTAAATCCTGCCACCATCGCTTCCGCCCCGATCTAATCGGCAATACCACCAAATGTCCCGACTGCCAAAAAGAATTGACAAAACCCCGAGACTATAACATTCTTTTCAAAACCGAAGTCGGTGTTATCGAAGGCGAAAAAACCCCCACTTATCTTCGCGGTGAAGCCTGCCAAAACATCTACCTTAATTTCAAAAACATCGTTGATTCCACCCGCCTCAAAATTCCTTTTGGTATTGCCCAAATCGGTAAGGCCTTTCGAAACGAAATCACCCCCAAAAATTTTCTCTATCGCACCCGCGAGTTTGAACAATGGGATATTCAGTACTTGGTCGAAGCCAAAGACATGGATCATTGGTACGAATACTGGAAAAAACAACGTATGGACTGGTATAAAAAATATTTCAATGACCCAAAATCTCTTCGTTTTCGCCAACACAACAAAGACGAATTGGCCTTCTATGCCAAAAAGGCCTTCGATATCGAATATCACGCCCCTTGGGACTGGGCCGAAATGGAAGGCATTCATTGGCGCTCTGATTATGATTTAACCCAACATTCCAAATTTAGTGGCAAAAATTTAGAATATTTAGACCCGCAAACCAACAAAAAATATCTGCCCCACATTGTCGAAACTTCAGGCGGTGTCGACCGCTCCTTCTTCTTTTTACTGCTTGACAGCTACCGTGAAGAAAAAGAAGACAAAGATCAAACCCGTATCTATCTCAAAATAAATCCCCAAGTTGCCGCTTACAAAATGGCCATTTTCCCCCTAGCCGCCAACAATCAAAAATTGATAGCCAAGGCCAAAAAATTATTTGACAGCTTGTCTTCAAAATATTCAATCGACTGGGACGACAGCAGCAACATCGGCAAAAAATACCGCCGCCAAGACGAAATCGGCACTCCCTGGTGTACTGTTGTCGATTTTCAAAGTTTAGAAGACGATACTATTTCCGTTAGAAACCGCGACAACAAAAAACAAATCAGGCTAAAAGTTAATGAGGTTGACAACTGGCTTGCAAAAAAGCTAAATTAAACCAATGACAACAAATTTTAATCGCTCTATTCTTCCTATTTTAGCTATTGTTTTTTCCGGCCTCTTTTTATCAGCCTGTGGAAAAAATAAAAGCGAAAACACCGTTCTACCCACTCCCACCCCCAAAATGGTCGAAATCGAGCTTGACCAAAAACCTTATATCAGCTTAACTCCTCGCGCCGACGGTCACGAAATAAAACTAAAAATCGTTAATATTCCCGACAATATCACCCAAATCGAATACGAGCTGATTTATTTGGCCGTTGATGGCAACCTCGAACTGGAAAAAGGAGCTGGAGATACTGTCAAAGTCGAAGGCTCATCCCTTGAAAAAGATATTCTCTTGGGCACCGCCAGTTGCACCAATGGTTGCAAATATAAATACGACGAAGGCATCACCGGTGGCACACTGTCCTTAATTTTTATTAACCACTCCGGCCAAATGACCGCCCACGAAACTCCTTTCACCCTTGCTTCATCCTCCGACATAAACTCTCAAGACTCATTTTCTTTGGAAGATTTCAACATAACTACCAAATCAGTTGCCGCCGGTCAATTTTTTATTCTCCTCAAAAATTTTGGTCTGCCCAATTCTTTCGCCACTGCCTCCAATATCTACTCGGTTTTCGCAAGTGGCAACGGCGCCGGTACCATTAACTCCATCACTCCCGACACTTTCACCAAAGAAAACCTCAAGAGTCTTTCCGGCGATTATCTGCAAAACTGATGAACTATCATATTCCGGTTTTAGTATCTGAAAGCCTAAAACTTTTAAACGTCTCCCCTGGCTTTATCTATATCGATGCCACTTGCGGCAATGGTGGTCATAGTCTGGAAATTCTAAAACAGGGAGGCATTGTCTACGCCATCGATCAGGATGAAAAAAACTTAAAGATTGCCCAAAATCGAATCAAAAAAGAAGGTTTAGCAAAAAACTTTTATCCCATTCATGATAATTTTTCTAATCTCGCTAATATCATCAAGGCTCACATCAAAAACCCGGCCAAAATCAAAGGCCTTCTTTTCGATTTGGGCTTAAGCCGTAACCAGCAAAAATCCAAAAACAGAGGCTTTTCCTTTAACGACGATCTTTCTCTTGACATGCGTCTTGACCCAAAAAATCAAGATCTCACCGCTGAACATATAATAAACACCTATTCTTATCAGCAACTTTTTCAAATTTTCAGTTTTTATGCCCAAGAAAAATACAGCAAACCTCTAGCCATCCATCTCATCAAAACTCGCCAAAAAAAACCTTTTAAATCAGGTCAGGCTCTGGGCGACGCCATCAGAAATTTTTACCAAAAAAAAGGTATAAAAACTAAACTTGACCCCAGTGCCAAGGTTTTTTTAGCCTTAAAGATTGTTGTCAACCAGGAATACGAAAACTTAAAAAGCGTTCTTAGTCAAACCCTCTCTTGTTTACCTCCTCAAACCGTCGTCGTCATTATCTCCTTTCATTCCGGCGAAGACAGAATCGTCAAACGTTTTATCAAAACTCACCCAAACCAGCTTAAGGCCATCACCAAAAAAGCCGTCAGACCCTCATTTTCCCATATTAAAGATAACCCTCTTTCAAGATCTGCCATTCTTCGAGCCTATCTTAATAAAAATGATTCCCGTTAAAAAATTTATATT
Organism: uncultured Gammaproteobacteria bacterium; assembly: GCA_964598275.1. Classification (GTDB taxonomy): domain Bacteria; phylum Patescibacteriota; class Microgenomatia; order UBA12405; family UBA12405; genus JAHIEZ01. The sequence continues at coordinate 9,531 of CAZRAZ010000018.1, forward strand.
TGTCATTTCCATCTTCCTTCTCGGTCAAATTATCTTTTCCTTTGTTTACAACTCTCAAATAATCGACCAAAACAGTTTACTTTGGCAGCAACTTGCCAAAAAACAACAACTTCAAATTGAAAACCAAAAACTGCAACTACAACTTGCCAATCTCACCTCTCTAAAAACTCTGGAACCAATTATAAAAAAAACACATCTTGCTCCAATTAAAAATAGCTTAAAAATACTCAAAAATTGATCACTAACCGCCCCCAAATTCTTGCCACCAGTCTAAAAATCATTTTTATTATCATCACTGTCAGGCTTTTCTATTGGCAGATATTAAAAGGTCCCGACCTAAAAAAACAGGCTTTAACTCAAACCCAAAAAATAGAAAAGATTTTACCTCAAAGAGGTTTAATTTTTTCCTCCGATAATTTTCCTTTGGTCATCAACGAGGACAGCTACACTCTTTCAATTTACAAACCAAACCTAAAAATTTCTCTAAAAGAAACCATCACTCAAATCGACAACATTAAACCGGAGTTCTCTCTTGAAAACGGCATGCTGATCGATAATTTCTTTAAAAATGACCAACAACTCTGGATAAACTTTCCCACTCTCTTTAATCAAAAAGAAACAGAAGCTCTGACTCTCGACGGGGTTTCCTTTCAATCCACCACTTCCCGTTATTATCCGGAGGATCAGTTAGCCAAGACAATTATTGGCACCATCGGCCAAAACCAATTCGGCACTCAAATTGGTTACGGCGGCCTGGAGGCCTATTACGACAAACAACTTAAGGGTCAAACCGGCTTTTTTAAAACTGCCAAGAATGCCGTCGGCGATGCCATTCTTTCCCAAAAAACCTGGCAATCAAAAACCATCAACGGTCGCCATCTTCACACTTTTTTAAATCGTCCCATCCAATTTTTAATTGAACAAAAACTGGAACAAGCTCTAAAAACTTATCAAGCCGAATCCGGTTCGATTATTGTCAGCCTTCCGGCCACCGGTTCAATCATCGCCATGGCTAGCTTTAACGCCAATGCCTCTACCTCTGCTCAAGCCAAAACAGAACAAAACTGGGCCATTAGCCACCTTTTCGAACCCGGATCAATCTTTAAACCGCTTGTTGCCGCTATTGCTCTTGATAGTCGCTCAATTGATCTTAACTACACCTGTCCCAAATGCAATCAAGCCAGAGTTATTGGCCAATACTCCATTAATAACTGGGACAAAAAATTCCACCCCGATACCAACCTAAAAGACACTTTAAAAAATTCTGACAATATTTCTATGAGTTTTATCATCGACCAAATCGGCCTGGAAACCTTTCTCCGCTATTTTAAACTTCTAAATCTCGATCGAAAAACCGGCATAGACCTTCAGGGTGAAGCCAAACCACTAGCCAAAACATATTGGTCGGCTCTGGATCTGGCCACTGCCTCCTTTGGCCAGGGCTTTGCTCTTACCCAGCTTCAATTTTTAAACGCCTTTAATGCCATTGCCAACAACGGTTACATTATAAAACCCCAAGTCCTCGACTACTTTTCCGAAAATAATCACATAATCAAAAGTAAAACCAACAAAAAAGTCAGCGTTTTCAGCCCCCAAACTAGTCAACAACTAAAAGACATCTTAAAATACGTCATTGAAAATAGTAATCTGGCAAAAATTAAACCGGAAAATTTGGAAGTTTGTGGTAAGAGCGGTACTGCTCAAATTGCCCAGTTCGGCCAATATCAAAACGCCACCATGGCCTCCTTTGTCGGTTTTTCTCCCTGTCAAGAGCCCCGATTTTCTCTTATTGTTACTCTATTAAAACCACAAACTTCTCCTTGGGGTGAAACCACCGCCGCTCCGCTTTGGTTTGATATCGCCTCCCGAATCCCACATTTGTTATAATCAAAACTACCCACAATGTTGTCATCTTCGGCAAAAAAATACCTGCAAGACGCAAAAAATCTCTTCTGGCACTTACCCAAAAGCGTTTTTTTCTCTCTCATTAACGGTTTTCCCTCAAGAAGGCTTATTTTAATTGGAGTTACCGGTACCGATGGCAAAACCACTGTCAGCTCGCTTATCTACCACACCTTAACCGCCGCCGGCATCAAAGCCGGCTTGATTAGCACCATCGAAGCCAAAATTGGTTCTCAAACCCAAACCACCGGCCTGCACACCACCAGTCCCAACCCCGCCATTCTCCAAAAAATCTTTCGGCTCATGATCAAACAGGGCGTCACTCATGTTGTTTGTGAAGTCACCTCACACGCTCTTGATCAAAATCGTTTTTGGGGCTGTCATTTTAAAAGTTCACTTATTACTAATACTTCCCATGAACACCTGGACTACCACCAAAGTATGGCTGACTATATTAAAGCCAAAACAAAATTATTCAAACAATCAAGTCAAGCGGTCTTAAACAAAGACGATCCTTCCTACTCCGTCATCAAAAAAAAATGTCACTGTCCCGTCACCAGTTACAGTATCGATAAAAGCTCTCCATATCAAGCAAAAAAAATAAAAATAGACAGCCGCTTACTCCAATTTCAAGTCAACGGTTTACGCTTGACAACCGACAGCCCTTATCATTACCAAATTTATAATATTCTAGCTAGTCTGGCAACCATCATCAAATTAGGCATCGATCCTGCTATTTTAATAAAAACCATTAAAAAATTTCCCGACATCAAAGGTAGACGGGAATTAATTCCAAACAATCTTGCTATCAAAACCATTATTGATTTTGCCCATACTCCCGCCGCTCTTAAGGCTACTCTTTATTCTCTCAAAAAAACCGGTCACGGTCGCTTGATTGTCATTTTTGGCGCCACCGGTGGCCGTGACCAAAGCAAACGACCCGAGATGGGTCGGGTTGTCTCCCAATACGCCAATATTGCCATCATCACCGCCGACGACACCCGAAACGAGAAAGTCGCAGACATCAACCGGCAAATAAAAAGCGGCATCAAAACCAGAAATTCAAAAGAAATCAACAATCATCATCCCGGCAAAAAACAAATTCAAAAAATTCATAAATTAAGTAAGCGCCAATTCATTTATTTTGATATTCCCCAGCGACAATCTGCTTTTAACTTAGCCATTAAATTAGCCAAAAAGGGAGATACTGTTATTGCCTGTGGCAAAGGCCACGAAACTACCATCCTCCACGGTCACACCGACTATCCCTGGTCAGAAGCCGAAGCTTTTCGTTCCGCCTTTCGCCAAAAATAATATGCCTAATTTCAATATCAAAAACCATCTTTCCCCCGAAGAAAACTATCAATCCGGCCTCTTGCCTCAAAGAAACAAAAAAGATCTTTATTATCGCCAAAGCAGTTGCCGCAGCCGTCTTGCCAATTTTTCTTTAAGTTCCGAAAATCGCCGAATTCTTAGCAAAACTCAACACTTTTCTTTCCAACTTCTGCCTCTAAAAAATTTCACTCTTACCCCCGCTATTCAAAAAGAAATTATTCTCTGGACTAAAAAACTTGACTGGAATTTTCCGCCAAGTTCAATCAAAACCGTTTTTAATAAACATATTTTTAATTATCTCTACCTCTGGCAAAACGCCAACCGACAAACAGTGGCCTACAGCCTCTGCTATTTTTCCGATTCCATCTCTCACATCGCCTATGTTTTTTATCAACCCAATCTTGCTCACTTAAATCTCCCCATTCGTCTCACTCTTCAGGTTATTATTGACAGCCAAGCCAAAAATCTAAACTTTTGCTACCTTGGGCGCTTTTCTCGGGAAAACGGTTATTATAAAAGAAACATGCCTGGTTTCGAAACCTACGATTATCAACAACACACCTGGCAGCCATTAAATAAAATTGATTAGACTATGCGCATCCACATCTTAGGCATCGCCGGCACCATGACCGCCCCTTTGGCTTGTTATCTTAAAGGCCTCGGACATCAAATTACCGGTTCCGATCAAGCAAAAATTTATCCCCCTATCAGCACTCTCCTCCAACAAAATCACATCCCCCTAATCACTAATCTTCCCCCCAAAACCGATCTGGCCATCATCGGTTCTTCTTACAAAAGTTTCCAAAACACCCGCCGTCAATTTCAACATATCAAAAAACAAAATATTCCTTATCTCTCCGCCACCAAATATGTCGCTCAACATCTAATCAAAAAAAATTCCATTCTTGTTGCCGGCGCCTACGGCAAATCCACCATTACCAGCCTCCTGGTTTGGATTTTAAAAAATGCCAGTTTAAACCCCTC
>CAZRAZ010000018.1:13851-15301 GCA_964598275.1 uncultured Gammaproteobacteria bacterium
TCAAAAAAATAATCCATCTTTGCCGTGGCAAAACTATCGCCTATAAAACAAACGCCGGCTATCAAACCCAACTTATCGGCTCTCATAATCTTCAAAATGTCAGCGCCGCCGTCGCTCTCTGCCAACAAATCAAAATTAAACCCGACCTCATTCAAAAATCTATCTCCGGCTTTCTTGGCCTAAAACGAAGACTGGAAATCAGTCAAAACCAATCCGACATAATTTTTGTCGATGATTACGCCCAATCAACCCCACGAATAAAATCTGCTCTCCGGGCCGTAAAAAAAACCTTTCCGGGGCATCAACTCAGGGTTTTTCTCGAAGTTCACGCCTCCTTTATGCAAAACAAAAAAAGTTTAACCGGATTGTCTTTAGCTCTAAAACCAGCCCAAGAAATTGTTCTTAGCCGTTTAAAATATTCCCCCTCCCTTGATAAAAAAAATCGTACTACCGTTGCCGATTTCAAAAAAATCCTTGGCTCAAAACTTAAATACCTGCCACTTTTAAATCAAATCGAAAACCATTACCAAAAAACTCTAAAAAAAGACCACATCTTGGTCCACTTCAGCTCCGGCGGCCAAGCCGGTTTAAAAACCTTTCAAAATATCATAAAATTAACCAACACATGTCGCAATACGTCATAACCGGAGGTAAAAAATTAGAAGGGGAGGTCTCACTTCGCGGCGCCAAAAATGCCGCCTTCAAACAGATTATTGCCTCTATGCTTACTGATAAGCCCTGTTATCTCCAAAACCTGCCTTTAATTTCCGACGTCAAAATCACCCAAGGCATTGCCAACGCTTTGGGCGCAAAAATTACTGTTACCGGCCCTCATAGCCTAAAAATTCAAACCAAAAAAATAAATTGTCAAACCGTTCCCTTTGGCACCGGCCAAAAATCCCGCGCCTCTTTTATGTTCGCCGCCCCGCTCCTTGCCCGTTGTGGTCATGCCTCCATCCCTCTTCCCGGTGGCGATCAACTTGGCGACCGTCCTCTCGACCGTCTTTTTGATGCCTACCAACAAATGAACATAAAAACCGACATCAACGATCACTCTATCAACTTCTCCACTTCTGGTATCAAAGCCGCCGAGTATACCTTTCCCAAGCCCTCACACACCGTTACTGAAGTTTTGATTATGACCGCCGTCCTGGCTCCCGGTATTTCCATTTTCAATAATTCTGCCATCGAACCGGAAATAGACAATTTGATTGTTATGTTAAACAACATGGGAGCAAAAATAAAGCGCAATTTCAAAAATCCAAAACAAATTACCATCAGGGGAGTAAAAAAACTCAAGGGTGTTCATCACCAAGTCATTGCCGACCGAAATGAAGCCGTCACCTTTGCCTGCGCCGCTTTAGCCACCAAAGGTTGGGTTAATATTCTCCGCCTCGATCCCAAACTGATCAGTACCTTCTTAAATACCATCGAAAACATGGGCGCCGAA
>CAZRAZ010000019.1:0-14873 GCA_964598275.1 uncultured Gammaproteobacteria bacterium
CGCCTCAATGGTTGCCGGCGCCTCTTTTGCCGGATCCCGTTCTGCTGTTGGTACTGCCGGTGGTGGTTTTGCTCTGATGAACGAGACGGTTAGTTTTTGTGGCGTTGCCGAGATTGGAGTTGTTTTTTATTTGGCTTCCCGCCCCGGTCCGGCCACCGGTTTGCCCACCTGGACCGGTCAATCCGACTTGCTTTTTGCTGTTTTTGCCGGTCATGGTGATTTCCCCAAAATAGTTTTAGCCAGCAGTGACCAGCAGGATTCCTACGATCTTTCTCTTTCTGCCCTCAACTTAGCTGATTGTCTGCAAGCCCCGGTTATTTTGCTTTCTGACAAATTTATTGCCGAATCTTCCACCAATCTCTCTGATCTTTCTACCGCCCGGACTGTCATCACTACCGGCCCTGTCTTTAAAAAAGTCTCCGATAACTTCCGCCGTTACAATTGGTCGACTAAAAGCGGTGTTTCTCCTCGCTCTCTCCCCGGTACTCCCGGCGGAGAATTTATCGCTAATAGTTATGAACACGACCAATTTGGTTTTGCCACCGAAGACCCGTCTATCGTCACCAAAATGATCCAAAAAAGAGCCAAAAAATTACATACTGCCCTTAAACTTTGCCCTCCGCCCATTTTTTTTGGCTCCAAAACCGCCAAAAATTTAATCATCTCCTGGGGTTCCACCAAGGGTCCGATTTTACAGGCCCTGTCAAAGTTAAAAGACAAGAACGATTACGCCCTCCTTCATCTTCGCACTCTCTGGCCTATTAACCCCGATTTAAAATTATTGATAAAACCTTTCAAAAAAATTTTTGTCATTGAGAACAACCAATCCGGTCAGTTAACTCAACTCCTGAAATCACAATTTAATTTCAATCCCGATCGCCAAATCCTCAAATTTGACGGCCGTCCCTTCTTCCCCGAAGAATTAGTTTTAAAATTTAAAATATAAAAGATGACTACCGGTTACCAATTACCAGTTACCAGTTACTCTACTCCCGTCTCTCCCACCTGGTGTCCCGGTTGTGGCAATTTTATGGTTTTAGCCGCTCTCAAGTCGGCCTTTGTCGGTCTTGGTTTGCCTCCCCACCAAATTGTTGTTGCCCACGACATCGGTTGTTCTGGTAACATGGCCGATTTCCTAAAAACTTATGGCCTGCACACCCTTCACGGCCGGGTTGTTCCCGTCGCCATCGGTGTCAAACTTAGTAATCCCACTTTAACCGTTTGTTGTTTTGGTGGAGATGGTGGCCTTTACGGCGAAGGTCTAAGTCACTTGATTGCCGCCGCCAGGTCTGATTTTGATATTAACGTTTTTGTGGCCAACAACCAGCTCTATTCTCTCACCACCGGCCAGGCTTCGCCCACCACTCCCAAGGGCATTCCTACCAAATCCACTCCCTTTGGCACTCCCTCTTTGGCTGTCGATGCCATTAAACTAATAAAATCGGTCAATCCCCAAGTTTTTGCCAAAAGCATTAATTCCGGTAACATCAATCAGCTTAAAACAGCCATTGTCGATGCTCTCAAACACCCCGGCTTTTCCCTTTTACAAATCGACCAATTTTGTCTGGCTTTCGGTAAACAAATAAGTTCCACCCCCACTTCCGCCGGTCGGAAATAGTATAATAAGCCCGTGGTCACCATCAAAAATGCCAATCAAATCCGAGGGATTAAAAAATCCTCTCAACTGGCCGCCAAAACTTTAAAATATGCCGGCACTTTAGTTAAGCCCGGCGTTAGTACCGGCTTTATCAATCAACAAGTTCATCGCTTTATTATCAACAGGGGCGCCATTTCCGCCCCTTTAAATTATAAAGGCTACCCCAAAAGCATTTGTACTTCCATAAATGACGTTGTCTGTCACGGCATCCCTTCTTTTAAAACTAAATTGAAAAATGGCGATATTGTCAATATCGACATCACCACTATTCTCGATGGCTTTTACGGCGACACTTCTGCTACCTTCCCTGTTGGCAAAATCAACCGTCAAACCCAATTACTTTTATCCCGGGTCAAAAAATCCCTCGATTTAGCTATCAATACCTTACGGCCGGGTATTCCCCTAAACCGCATCGGTCAAACCATCGAATCCTTTGTCAAGCCTTTTGGCTACAGCCCCGTCCGTCAGCTTGGTGGTCATGGCGTCGGCCTTGAATTTCATGAAGACCCCTTTGTCTATCATTTCGACACCGGCAGTAACGATCTTTTACTAAAACCCGGTATGATTTTTACCATCGAACCGATGATCAATGCTTCCTCTAGGTGGCAGGTCAATCTTGACAAAAAAGACGGCTGGACGGTTACTACCACCGATGGCGCTCTTTCAGCCCAATTCGAACATACTGTTTTAATTACTCCTACCGGCCACCAAATTTTAACTAAAATATAATATAATACACATATGACCCTTCTTGACGGCAAAACTTTATCTCAAAAAATTTTAAACTCCCTTAAACCCCAGGTTCCTGTGGGCGATTCCATTCGTCTCGATATAATTTTAGTCGGGGACAATCCATCTTCTCAAAAATATGTGACCCAAAAACAAAAAGTTGCCCAAGATCTTGGCATTGCTTGTCAGGTTCACCGCTTTCCATCCTCCGCCAACACCGTCACTGTTTTAAATAAAATCCATCTCTTAAATCGCGACCCCGCTTCCACCGCTATTATAGTTCAATTGCCCCTGCCTTCCCAGCTAAACGCTGTTTCAATCATCAATGCCATCGATTCCCAAAAAGATGTTGACGGTTTATCCGCCGCCAATCTTGGCCTACTTTTTCAAAACAGTCCCAAAGCCATTGCTTCCGCTACCCCCAGAGGTATCATTGAACTTTTATCCGCTTATTCCATTCCCTTAGTCGGTAAAAACGCGGTAATTATTGGCCGCAGTTCCGTTGTCGGTTTGCCTCTCCTGGCTCTGCTCAAAAACGCCGATGCTACCGTCACTCTCTGTCATTCCAAAACTCAAAACCTGGCTTCCATTTGTGCCAGTGCCGATATTTTAATTTCTGCCACCAATCATCCCGGTCTTGTTACGCCTGATTTTGTCAAACAAGACGCCGTCGTTATCGACGTCGGTTACCCGGCAGGCGACGTTGACTTTAACGCCGTTTCTCCCAAAACTTCTTTTATCACCCCCGTCCCCGGCGGTATTGGTCCCATGACCATCGCTTCTTTGTTCCAAAATTTATTAGACATTTATCAAAGGAAACAAAAAAATGCCAGGAATAAGCCAAGAAAAAAGAGAAGAAATTAGGCGCGCCGTTGGTCAAGCTACCTTGATCAAGGCGCGGCTCACCCCAAGAAAGACAAGCCGCCATTTCTGCTGTCAGGGTTGCAGATCTTGGTTCACTACGGTCACCGGCAGAACTTAGACAAACCGTAAGACAATTAGAAAGAGAAGCAACCGAAACCAACAAAGCCCTGCAAATGGCAGACAATCTATAGAAAACAACACCCAAAATTACTATAGCACATCTCGAAAACACAGGCCTTTTTTTTTATCACCAAATCTATATACTTCCTCCAATGACAGTATCTCCAGAATGTCAAAATAAAACATTAGTTGAATGTGAAGCGTGTCAGCTATGGTGTAAATTCTTACCAAAAATAGAAAGAACAGCCGAAGAGCACGAACAAACTTACCGCTCCGACTGTCCTGTAGGAAAATATAGATCTCCCCCTCCCATACCCAAAAGTCCTTGCCTCGAAGTTGAACCTTCACTAATTATAGCGCGCGAAAAACGCATAATATAATACCTTAATTTACTTATGTTGATTCAATTTTACGATCGTGGTTCCCCGCAGGGCAAAAAATTTTTTGCCACTCTTGACCATCTTTGTCAACGCCTCCAGGTTGATCGTGATCCCGAATACATCCAAGACCTCTCCCGGCCAATTTCTCTGGGTATTCAAGGCAAAAGTATTTTATTGATCAACAATGAGGTGGCCATGGTCGACAAATTCCCTTCCGACTCCGAGTTGGAAACCTTGCTTCAGGAATATCTAGACGACGACTTTTAAACCCACCTCCAGAGTGGGTTACTTAAAGACTATCAAAAGATGATTATTGGTCTACCTCAGATAGATTCTCTAGTCTTCTTTCACTCCCTCGTCTTTCCCAGTATGTGTCTCTGTCTACATATGCCATTGTCACCCCTCTCTCCGACTGATCTTCCGGACACGGATTCCAAATCCAGTCGCCGATCCGCCTTTCGGTACCAGTAACCCTTATGGCTCGTATTTCTTCTTCTTCTGACGGATTATTTCTTCTGGGAATAAAGGCCATAATTGCCTCTCCTCCCCTAGTTGGTGCTACCGCATAACGTCCATTTTCCCCATAAACATAAACACCTTCTCCTTTAAACAAATCAACAAGTGCGTCAAACCCTTCTGCTCGTCCACCTTCCACCCCTCTACCATCAATCACTCGAAAGATTCTTCGTTTCATAACAAATATTATACTATATAAACCACCAATCACACCTCCGGAGTGTGCTAGCTAGACAGCTCGGGATTTTAAATCCCAAACAAACGCCCGGCATTCCCATCTACAATTTTTTCTGTTTCTTTAAAACTTTTTCCCCAAATTTCGGCCACTCTTTTATAAACAAATTCCACATATACCAGTTTATTTTTTTCACCTCGATGGGGGATTGGCGTCAAAAAAGGACAATCGGTTTCCAGCACCAACCTATCTTGCGGAATTTCAGTCACCACCTGTTTCAGCCCTACTTCATAAGTCAAATTGCCGTCAATGCCAAAATACCAACCACTGCCCAACTCCAGTACCTTTTTAATCCTTTTTTTTCCTCCGGCATAACAATGAAATACTCCCTTTGCCTTTTCGTAGTCTTGCAATATTTCTATCACTTCATCCACCGCCTGTCTGGCATGAACAATCAATGGTAGTTTATATCTCAAGCTTATCTCAATTTGCCCTCTAAACAAATCATTTTGGTTTTTTTTACTTCTGTCTTCTTCTCCTTCCAAAGCAGGGGAGTAGTCCAGCCCCGTTTCTCCAATGGCCGCAATCGTTTTTCTATTATCTTTAACCAGTTTTTCCAATAGAATTAACTGTTCTTTAATACTTAATTTTTTTTCCGGATCGGTCTTTTGCGGGTGAATTCCCACCGAGGCGTAAAGCCGAAGATTTTTTTCTGCCAATTCTATATTTTCTTTTGAATCAGAAAGACAACTGGCCGCCAGCACCACTGCCTTCAATTTTCCCAAGTCCTCCCCCGCCACAACGTCGCAAAATCTTTTCGATAGGTGAGAGTGAGTATCAATCATAATAGAGTATTATATAAACTATTAAGGATATATTTTTATATTGATTTAATTGGGATACCTAGACCATCCAAAAACCTATACATTAGCTCTTTATTTAAAAAAAATCTCCGATATGCCAAATCACTTAATCCCGATCACATTTTCATTCTTTCGGCTAAATATGGTTTACTTGATCTGGATAAATTAATCAAGCCCTATGACACTACTCTAAATAAAATGTCTTTCCCGAAAGTAAAAATCTGGACAAATTCGGTTTTACGCCAACTGCAACAAGTTTCTAACCCACAATGATCCATTTCTGAAATCATGGGAAATTGATTTAACTACAAAAAATGCCAAAGCCCAACATTTCGCTTCTATCGATTTTATTAAGCAAAAAGAGATCGAAAAAAGAGTTTCTCAATATATTCAAGATAATTTTACCTTTGTTGTGTTTCAGTTAGATAATAAATACAAACGACTCGAAATTGAGTCAAAAATTATCTCAACCGTCTCTTTGTGTGATGGCTGCTGCCCGTCTCCAAACCAGAAATATATAGCCCAATTTTTTATTAAAATTACTTATTATTAGATATGAAAAAAATAATCGTTTTCGCTTCGGGATCAAAAATAGGCGGCGGCTCTGGTTTCCAGGAATTAGTCGAGAATTCCCAAACCGGAGTCTTAAACGCTAAAATCCTTGCCGTGATATCAAATTACGCCGACGGAGGAGTCATGCATCTAGCCCAAAAGCTCGGCATCCCTTTTATTCATTTTATTGGTCCATGGCAGCCAGACCAATACCAAAAAATATTTAATAATTTCCAGCCAGATTTAGTTTCCTTGTCCGGCTGGCTTAAACCAGTTAGAGGTCTAGATCCTCGAACCACCATCAACATCCATCCTGGACCCCTACCCGATTTTGGCGGGCTGGGAATGTATGGGCATCATGTTCACCAGGCTGTTTTTAAGGCTTACCGTCAAGGTAGGATTAAATCGAGTGCTGTAACCATGCATTTCGTTACCGAAAATTACGACGAAGGGCCAATATTTTTTCAATATCCGGTTCAAATTAGAAACGACGATACTCCAGATACTCTCGCCTTTAGAGTTAATCAGATTGAACATGGTTGGCAAGCATGGATAACCAACCTTGTCGTTCAAGGACAGATAAGCTGGGACGGCCAACATCCTAAATCATTAATCGTCCCATCCTGGTATTCTTTTCATAAACCAATATAACTTATTAAGCCATGACCAAAGTATTTTTTAACAAAGCCTTGCGTATTCTTTTGTCCACTAACGCTATAATTTTAGTTGCCAATGCCATGTTGGGGCCGATTTATGCCCTTTTTGTCGAAAAAGTTGGTGGAAGTTTATTAAACGCCAGTATTGCCAAAGGTCTTTTTGCCCTAGCCGCCGGTATAACCACCTTATTGTCTGGTAAGTACAGCGATAAAGTTAAAGAAAAAGAGCTGGTGGTGGTATTGGGTTACATTATTATGGGTGTGGGGTTTTTGCTCTATACCTGGGTTGATACTATTATTTTTCTATTTGTAGTTCAAATAATATCCGGGTTTGGTGAAGCTATTTATTCTCCGGCTTTTGATGCTGTCTATTCCAAACATCTTGATGACCATAAATCAGGAACTCAATGGGGGGCTTGGGAATCCATCAATTATTTTACGATTGCGATTGGAGCTGTTGTGGGCGGTGGTATTGTGACATTGTTCGGATTCCAGACACTTTTTATTATTATGGCTATGCTTTGCTTTTGCAGCGCTTTGTATATTTATCGTTTAAAAAGAAGCGTGCTTTAATACCCTTTTTTATCTAATTCTTGGAAACAATGGTTTTTCTAAAACTCCAATTTTTTCTCCAAACACCAGCTCAATTTTTTTGGCCATTTGTGGCATTATCGCTCTCAAGTGATATGCCGCTTTTTTTAAATCCGTCCCGATTTCTGCCAACAAAGCCTTTCTTTCCTTGCTTTCCCTTTTCATTTTCCACGGTTCTTTCTCGTTTAACTTTAAGTTAGCCGGATTAATAAAATTATCAAACACTAAAGAAATCGCTTCTTCAAAGGCAAAATTATCCACCGCTTTCACAAATCTTTTATCAAGTTCTATTTTTATTTTCGGCAAAATTATCCCTTCGCCCATTTTACTCACCCTTGACACTAAATTACCCAAATTATTGGCTAAATCAGCGTTGTACTTCTCCGCAAATCTGGAGATACCCACATCGGTGTCATTATCTCGGGGAAAAGAACCGGCCACCAAAAATCTGGCCCCGTCTACTCCAAACTTTTCAGTAAGTTGCCGCGGTGATATCACGTTACCTTTCGATTTGCTCATTTTTTGCCCATCTATCATATAAAAACTATGCACAAAAATTCTTTTTGGCAAATCAATTCCCGCTGACATCAGCATCGCCTGCCATATCACCGCGTGAAACCACAAAATTTCTTTACCAAGAAGGTGGACATCAGCCGGCCAAAAATCTTTTTTTCCTGCCAAAAAGCGGGTAGCGCTATAGTAGTTGATCAAAGCGTCCACCCAAACATAAATTGTTTGACTTTTGTCCCAAGGCGCCGGTATTCCCCATTCCACATTCTCTCGGGTGAACGAGATATCATTTACTCCGGTTTTAAGCTTAACCAACACCTCACTTCTCTTGCCCTCGGGAAATATATAATTGGTCTCGTCGTTTTCTATTAATTCAATCAGTTTCGGCACATAAGCGCTTAATTTAAAAAACCAATTCTCTTCCGATCTTTCCACCGTTTTTTCCGGCGGGTGCAGGGGGCAAATACCGTCTTTCATGTCACTCTCCGTCAAAAACTTTTCGCAACCGACACAATATTTCCCTTCATATTTACCCTTATAAATATCTCCTTTTTCATAAATCTTTTGCAAAAATTCCTTCACTGCTTTTTCGTGTCGGCTGTCGGTGGTCCTGATAAAAAAATCATGACTGATATCCAAACTCTTCCAGGCCTCATCAAAACGGGGGGCAATTTTGTCGCAATATTTCTTTATTTCTAAATTAGCCTCTTTGGCCGTCTCCGCCACTTTTTGGCCGTGTTCATCCGTTCCCGTCAAAAAAAACACCTCATCACCGATTTGCCGGTGCATTCTAGCTACTATGTCTGCCGCCACCGTACTGCAAGTATGGCCAATATGGGGAACGTCGTTCAGATAATAAATCGGGGTGCTGACAAAAAACTTAGTCATAAACTATTTTACAACTTTCTTCCCGGTCTTTTTCATTTTCTTGCTGTATTGGGCCTTCAATCTAGCCGCCTTGTTCTTATGAAAAATATTTTTCTTTACCATTTTATCAATCACGCTGTATAGCCCCGACAGTGCTTTTTCTCCGTTTAATTTAGAGAAAGCTCTGACTGCTTCTCTATACTTCTTTTTCCACACCAAATTACCCTTTCTTTTGGCAATCGAGCTTCTTAATGATTTTTTGGCTGACAAACTTATCGGCATGAGTGATATTCTATCTTATACGGCTTGTACTTGCAAGCAATCTTGTCGACAAAAATCAATGAATCTTAAAATACGAATCAATCAAATATTAAACGGTAAACAGAAAAGCATTTTTTCGGCTACCATTGTTTTGGCTGTCACCTTTGCCCTTTCTGCCCTTATGGGTTTTCTTCGCAGTCGTTTTCTTTACTCCCGTTTTTATGCCTGTTGCACTGCCGATCTTGACGCTTACAATGCCGCTTTTCGTTTGCCCGACCTGATTTTCAAGCTATTGGTTTCCGGGGCTCTGTCAGCCTCTTTTATTCCGGTTTTTTCCTCTTATTTACATCGTTCAAAAACCAAGGCCAACCAAATCGCCAGTACCGTCATCAATCTCCTTTTTTTACTTTTCATCCTTGTCTGCATTTTTGTTTATTTTTTTGCTCGTCCTCTTTCCGGCCTGGTTGCCAAAGGTTTTTCCCCCGATCAGCTCGACTTAATGGCTAATCTTAGCCGTATTCTCCTTTTGGCTCAAATATTTTTCCTTATCAGTAACTTTTTCACCGCCATTCTTCAGGTCAAACAACATTTTGTTGTTCCCGCTCTGGCTCCTCTTTTCTACAACTTTTTTATTATTTTAGCTATCTTTACTCTTGGTCCTCGTTTTGGTATTTACGGTGTCGTTTATGGCGTTGTCGTTGGTGCTTTTTTTCACTTGATTATTCAAATTCCTCTCATCCGTCGTAGCGGTTTTCACTACAGTTTAATTTTTTACCATCGTCTTGCCGGTGTTCGTGAAATTGTTCGTTTAATGATTCCCCGGGCTTTAGCCATCGGTCTTTCCGACATCCAAAATGCCGTTGTCAATCTTTATTTTGCCTCTACCTTTTCTTCCGGTTCTATCTCCCTATTTGATTTGGCCAATCAGATTATCAATCTGCCCAGCCGTATTTTTGCCACCACTGTCGGTCAGGCTTCCTTGCCGGTTATGTCCCGCGCCGTTGCCCAAAAAAGACTCGATTCTTTTCGTCAAATTGTTAGTCGGGCCTTAATCCAATCTCTTTATATCGCCATCCCTGTTACCGCTCTTATTCTGGTTCAACGCTTAACCGTCATCCGCCTTGCCTTTGGTGCCCGTCAATTTCCCTGGTCGGCTAGTCTTACCACCGCCAAAATTTTAGCCTTTCTTTTACCTTCAATTATTTGTCAAACTATCACTCAAATTCTCATCCGTTCTTTTTATGCCATGCACAACACCAAAACCCCTCTCTATATTTCCCTTGTTTCTCTTATTATCAATTTCACTGCCAACATTTACCTTAATCACTACACCTCCCTTGGTGTTCTTGGTTTGGCCCTGGCTGTTTCTCTTCGCGAACTGGTTCAAAGCCTTGGTCTTCTTTTTATGTTCATTAAAATTGTCAACGGTTTTAACTGGTCCTCTTTTTTTGTCAAGATAGCCAAAATTTCTCTCACTTCTGTTGTCTCCGGATTTTTCGCCTGGCTTTCTATCAAGCTTCTGGACTTGTTCATTCTCAACACTAGTAGAACCCTGCCCTTGCTTCTTCTTTTTTGTCTTTCCAGTTTCTTTTTTGCTCTTATTTATCTTTTTTTCTCCCGTCTTTTTGCCATCAATAAATATTTTGACTTTTCTTACCATCTTGCCAAACTCAAACATTTCCTTTCTTAAGTTCCCTCGTATATACTGTTATTATGCCTGCCAGCAAGGAAATTTCTCTTCTACCTCAAGATGAAAACCCCAACTCCGTTGGAGCCCGTCTAATCCATTGGCTTACCACCGTCGGTCGCTATGTCATGGTTTTTACCGAACTAATCGTTATTTCGGCTTTTATTTCCCGTTTCTGGCTTGACCGAAAAAACGCCGATCTCTCTGCCATTTTAAGACAGCAAAAGGCCATTTTGGAAACCACCAAAGATTTCGAACAGCAATATGCTCTTCTCGGTCAAAAACTGGATCTTGTCCAAAAATCTTATGCCAGTCAACCCGCCTTTGCTTACTACCTCAAATCTTTGGCCAAATCTACTCCTCCTCAAATTAGTTATCAAAATATTAGTATCAGCCCCGAACCCGACCAACCCCTCTCTCTTTCCGCCAGTCTCTCTTCTTCTAGCGAGAATGCCGTTGTCGAGTTTATTAGTAACTTAATCAAAAATCCGGATATCAATAAAGTCAATGTCAAAAACATCGAAAAAAAGGCCAAAAGCAACACATACTCACTTAATCTCCTTATAGTTTTCAACCAAACCAATGATCAAAATTGAAGACCTTTCTCGAAAAAACGCCCTTTTTGCCTATCTCGAAAAAAAGAGAAACAGCAAAAAGTTTGTCAAATCTGTTGAAACGTCTGCTTCTTTTGTTCTGATTACCTTTTTTCTGATTTTTGCCATCAGACCCACCGCCTATACTATTTCATCTCTTTTGGGCGAAATTAAAGCCAAAGAAATTTTATCTCAACAAAAACTAAAACCAAAAATTCAAAACGTTATCCAGGCTCAACAAAACTTCGCCCTCATCCAACGGGATTATCATCTTATCGACGCCTCTCTTCCCGATTCGCCCTCCTATAGTCATCTTGCCACCCAACTTCTTGGTGCCGGTTACCAAAGTCAGATTCCCTTTTCCAAAATTGATTTTAATTTCAATCAGACCGAAAACCAAAAGCTGGCCTCTTCTCTTTCTCCCAATCTTAACTTTTATCAGGTTTCCTTAAATCAGCCAACTCGTTTTTCTTCAGCTCTGGAGTTGCTAAACCAAATTTTTAGTAATCGTCGCTTACTCGAAATCGAAAAAATCAGTCTTAGCCGCCACCAGCAGGCCGAAGGTATTACCGGGCAAATAAATTTAAGTCTTTCCATCAAAGTTCCCTATTGGCAATCATATGAAAAAAGATAAAATATCCAAATACTTCATTTTTGTCTCCTGTCTCACTCTTTTTTCGGTTTTTGTTGTTGTCGTTCAATCAAGTTATAGCAAACTAATTGGCCCCAGCCAAACGATTCAATCCGATTCTTCGCTTAACCCCATCGATCTCGAAATTAACCATCAGACTGTTGCCGACATCAAAAAACGACAGGAATTTTTACCAGAACAACTCGACCAATTTTTTGTTCCCACTCCGGTTGCTACCGACAGTGCTAACGCCAACTTGCTGGATTAAAAAATGAAACCACCCAAAAAATTACCCTCAATTTTAGCCCTGCTCCTCCTGGCGGCGGCCACCATTATTCTTACTTGGCTTACCGGCTCTGCTCGCTTTTTTTTCTCAAAAGCCAGCCCCGTCGGCGACAATTGTCAGCCTCTTGGTCTCCAAATTACTAATCTTACCCACGGATCGGTTGATATTTCTTTTACCACCGCTTCCGCTTGTACTTCTTCTCTTGATTTTAACGGTAAATCTTATCCCAACCATCAAAACAGCTCCTTCTCCCATTATTTTTCTATTTTTGCTTTAGAGCCTCAAACGAACTATCTGTTTTCTCTTACCGTTAATGGCAAACATTTTTCTTCCGAAAGCTATAATCTTACTACTCCTCCCCGCCCCGGCGGCGATACCCCAAACTCAAATTTAGCTTGGGGAAAGGTCAAAAACCCCGACAACAGTCCGGCCCAAAACTCCATTATTTATCTAAACGTTCCCAACGCTTCCCCTCTTTCAGCTTTGGTCACCGCCAACGGTAATTGGAATATTTCTTTGGCCACCAGTCTTAATTTGGCCCAAAACGAATGGTTTACCCCTCCGACAAATATCCCCGAAGAAATCATCGTTATCTCTCCCAACGGTACGTTTACCCAAGTTACCGGCAATACCTCCCGAAATAATCCCGTCCCTGACATTATCATTGGCCAAGATCAACTCAACCCCGTTGTTTTATCAGACACCGGCTCTCTTGATTTGTCCAACCCTGGGAACCCCTCTCTCGTCTTAGAAATTTATAATCCGAAAGACAATGATGCTATTTTTACTCAAAGACCCCAGTTTTTCGGTCAAGCTCCCGCCGGTTCCCGGGTGATTATTTCCCTCCATTCAGACACCGTTTTTGAAGACCAGGCTTCAGTCGACGATCAAGGTAGATGGTTATGGACGCCTCCTCAAGATATTTCTTTAGGCGAGCACCAAATTACTGCCAAGGTCCAAGACCCGCAAACAGGTCTGTGGAAAACTATTACTCACAATTTTACTGTTTATGCCAGTGCTGAAGGTCAGTTAGCCTTTTCTTCCTCTCCTTCCGGCAATATCGCTACTCCCACCACCGTTTTGGCTCCTACCAACACTCTTGCCCCCCAAGCCACTCCCACTTTAGCCGCCAAAGCGACAGCGGCGGCCACCTCCACCCCAAAAACGGTCAAACCAGCCACTGATTCTGGAGTTCCCATTACCGGAGTTGCCTTGCCCACCATTCTCACTCTCACTTTTGCCTTAATGCTATCTTTTGCTTTTATATTATTTACTCGCTTATAAAAATCAGTTATAGTTAATCTAATGTCCATCCAATTTCTGCAAAATAAAAATAAATACGCCATTTTTACCGCTGTTTTTCTCTCCCTATCTTTGATGGGCGGCATCTTTTTAGTGCAACAAAGCCAAGACTTACGCAATCGTGCCACCGAGCCTCTTCCGACAGCTTCCGCCGCCGAACCAATTTGTCCTAAATTTGATTGTCCTCTTGGCCAGACCTGTTCATTCGATTTCAATTTCTTAGATCAATGTCCCAATGGTATTCAAAACCTGAATGTTCAGGCCCATGATCATGGCGATGATTTTGACGCCAACTTAAAATTCTTTACCGCCGACAATCAATTGGTCAAAGATGAAACCGTGTCAATAGAAACTACCTCCCAGAATGTTACCGACATCTGTCGGGAAGAAGCCATACCATTTACTCCTCACAATGAAAGTGATTCTGCCTGCTACGAAACCAGTCTAACTCGTAGTTTTTCCTGTCCTGACAAAGTAACTAAACTAAAATTGGAGTTGTCCGAAGGTGAATATACCGCCTCCCACATTCATCTGTGCTATCAGCCAGTTTGCTGTCCGGCCATACCTACCTCCACCCCCACCCCCACACCTTCACTTCCCCCCGCCAACATCTCCTGTCTGTCTTGTCTTACCTACAATCAAAATTGGCAGCAAATTATCAATTTGAATAATCTAAAAATTGGTGAAAGTGTTTATTTTGCCGTTACTGGTTCTGGTGAAGTCGTCAAGGGCAGATTTAAGGTCACAATTAACGGCAACGCCGGCAATTGGCAGGAATCCAATCAGAAAAACACCAGCGACAAATTTTATTTCCCCTACCTTGTTCAACAAGCCGGCGCGCACCAGGTTAACTGTGAAGTTTACAGCCCCTCATCCG
Organism: uncultured Gammaproteobacteria bacterium; assembly: GCA_964598275.1. GTDB lineage: Bacteria > Patescibacteriota > Microgenomatia > UBA12405 > UBA12405 > JAHIEZ01. Next base: position 14,118 of record CAZRAZ010000019.1, read on the forward strand.
GCTGGCGATAAAAAATGTTAAATACACTAAAAATAAAAATCTGGCCTATACTGGTGGGTCTTGTTTTGACCGTTAGCCTTGTTGCTGGCATAATTTTGGTCAAACAAAATCAGGACGCCAGGCGTCGTGCCGCCCCCGCCCCAATTATCCTCAAAAGTCAATTAGGTCAGGGATCTTGGCAAAAAGTAGACTTCGACGCTTACCGACAGGGAGACGACTTGCCCGAATTTCCCGATCAATGCGACGGAGTTTCTGCCTCAAAGTGCAAAATTACCGCCTACGATGGTCTTCCTGGTTGGACTAATCTTAATTATGACGATCATACCTGGAGGGTCGGCTATCAGGTAGACTCTACTTGGTGGCAAGGCCAGGATTGGAATTGTTCCCGCCGGTTTATTCAAAACGGCGGTCAAATTATCAATTTCAAAAACCCGAATGATAATGGTCAATTCGAAGACCTAAACGATAAAACCGGTCTACATCGGCGATCATTTATCATCCCGGCCGCTTTTCAGATTGCCTCTGCTAAAATCAAACTTTTCAGTGACAACAAAACCTTGGTCTACGTCAACGGCCACCTCCTCCCTCCCAAATTTAGTGAACTTTGTTATGAATACGACATTGGCATCAGTCTGCTCCAAACAGGCCAAAACATTTTAGCCATCCAGTTGAGCAATGATGCCGTTTCTGCTTCTGACAATCCCATCGGTTTAGCCTATGAAGTAATTATTACCAGTCAGGAGATTACTCCCACCC
>CAZRAZ010000020.1:0-3479 GCA_964598275.1 uncultured Gammaproteobacteria bacterium
CTGGCAAATACCGTTTTGCCACAACCCAAATCTCCCGTCAAGCCAAACACTATCGCCCTATCACCTCTGGTCTGTTTTTTCAGCAAAAACTTAGCAATTCTTTTGGTTTCTGCCTCTGATTTCGACAGTAAACTTTTTCCCCTCCCGCCTATCACCAAATCACCCCTCCTCAAAATCCCTCTTTTTCCCACCGTGTTAATCACTGTTGATGGTTTTGCCAATGGCAGTTTTCCTCCGTCAATTATCAAATCAATCATGCTCCTTTTCTTTTTCGACAAGGTTTTCAAAAAACTTTTTGGCGCATAATGTGGACTTCTGCCGGCCAAATTTGCCGACGTTGCCGTCACCGCTCTACCCAAATTTTTTGTTATTTCAGCCATCAGCCGGTTATCGGCTATTCTGATTCCCAAAGTCCCATCTTCCGCCTCAATTCCTCGGGCCACCACCTGTTTTCCTCTCGAAATCACCGTAAACGGCCCCGGCAATAAATTTTTATAAATTCTTTCTGCCTGTTTATTTAATTTTATATATCTTTTAGCCATTTCAACATCCGTTACCGCCACCGACACTGCCTTGCCTGTCCACCTGTTTTTAAACGCCAATAATTTATCAACCGCTTTTTGGTTTTCCGCATCCACTGCCAGGCCATAGACTGTGTCGCTGGGAAAGACTACCAAACCGCCACCCTTCAACACTCTTACTGCCTCATTTACCGCCTTTTTAAAACCTTTCAAATTCACCGTTTTCATGGCGCTATTTTATCATTTTTCCGCCTTACTTTGTGCTAAAATAAGCCCATGGACAAGCAATATAATCCCGACCAAGAATCCGCCATCTACGATCTTTGGCTGAAATTTTCCGCCTTTACTCCCAAAATCGATAAATTGAGCAAAGCGAAATCCCGAGTAACCGAGGGAAAAAAGCCATTTACCATTATTCTTCCTCTGCCTAACGCCAATGATCCTATGCACATGGGTCACGCCATGTTTACCATAGAAGATATTCTTTGCCGTTATCATCGCATGTTGGGGCAGTCGGTTCTCTGGCTCCCCGGTGCCGATCATGCCGGTATCGAAACCCAATACGTTTTTGAAAAAAAACTAGCTCAAAAAGGCAAATCAAGATTTGACTATGACCGCCAAACTCTTTATCAAATGATCTGGGACTATGTTGAAAAAAACCGCCAAATCAACCAATTTCAGCTAAAAGAACTCGGCTTTTCTCTTGATTGGACCAGATATCACTATAGTTTGGAACCAAAAATTATCGAACAAGTTTTAGCTACCTTTAGAAAACTTCACGCCGACAAACTCTTATATCGGGGTGAAAGGATTGTCAATTACTGCACTCACTGTGGCACTGCTTTTTCCGAACTGGAAATCGATCATGTTGAAAAAAACGACCTCCTCTATTATCTCGATTATGGTCCTATTAAAATCGCCACTACCAGACCGGAGACGATTTTTGCCGACGTTGCCGTGGCTGTTAATCCTCAAGACAAAAAATATCAAAAACTTATCGGCCAACAAGCCACTGTCCCTCTTATAAACAAAAGCATTCCGATTATCGCTGATGAATTAGTAGACATTGATTTTGGTACCGGCGCTCTAAAAATTACTCCCGCTCACGATACCACCGACTTTGAAATCGGACAAAAACACAAATTACCCACCATTTCTTGTATCGAGCTTTCCGGAAAAATGGTCAACACCATCGACGAGATAGACGGGCTTTATCCCAAACAAGCCAGAACAAAAACCCTTGAGATGTTAGAAAAACAAGGCAAATTAATCAAAACGACACCTTTACATCATACTGTTGGCGTTTGTTATCGTTGCCAAAATATCATCGAACCCCTACCCGTCCCTCAATGGTATGTCAAAACCAAACCATTGGCCAAGCCGGTCATCGACTCGATAAAAAAAGACGATACTAAAATTTTTCCCAAAAGATTCCAAAAAACCTATCTTGACTGGATGGAAAACATTCACGACTGGAACATCAGTCGTCAAATCGTTTGGGGTCCCCAAATTCCGGCCTGGTATTGTCTTGATTGTCACCCAGAAATTCAAATTAACTTTATCGACAAAAACGGAAATATTATTTCAGGCAAATACCAAGACATCAAAGAAAAATATTCTTTTCAGGATATTAAAAAAGGCATACAAACCTTAAACGCTCCTGTTTCTTCAAAATATTTTTTTGAAAATACCGACAATACTTGTCCTCACTGCTCCGGTCATCACCTCTTGCAGGAAACTGACACCTTTGACACTTGGTTTTTATCCGGCCAATGGCCTCTGACCACTCTCGGTTTTAACGTTGCCGATCCCAAAAATAGCGCTCCGGATTTCAACTATTTTTACCCCACCACTGTTATGGATACCCTCTGGGATATTTTATTTTTCTGGGTAGGTCGTATGATGATGTTCGGTTTTTATCTCACCGGCCAAACACCCTTTAAGATGATTCATCTTCATGCCAAAGTTGTTGATAAAAAAGGCCAAAAAATGAGTAAATCCAAAGGAAATGTTATCAACCCTAGCGACACCGTTAAGCAATACGGCGCCGATGCTCTTCGCCTGGCCCTTGTTTACGGTGTGGCTCCCGCTTCCAACATCGCCCTTTCCGACGATAAAATTCGGGCCCAGCGCAACTTTGTCAACAAAATTTGGAATGCCTCTCGTTTTATTTTGATGAAATGCGATGAGTTTAAAAATGACTATCCTCCTTGGGTTCTAGAAAACGCTCATCCCGATGATCAAAAATTTTATCAAAAATTAGCATCTTTAAAAAAATCTGTCACCAAGGACATCGACAATTACCGTTTTGGTCAGGCTAGCGAAAACCTCTACCAATTTTTCTGGCACCAGTTTTGCGATATTTATATCGAAAAAACCAAAGATAGGGGATCCGATGCTGTCTCTCCACTTCTTAATTTTCTTATTTTTCAACTAAAACTTCTTCATCCCTTCGCCCCTTTTGTCACCGAAACTATCTATCAACAGCTCCCCCCCGAATTTATTAAAAACGAGCTCCTTTTGGCCACCGCCCCATGGCCTCTTACGCATGACATCAAAACATCTTAAACTTATTTTTTATTGCCTTTTTTCTTTTGCCTTTATTTTCAATCTCTACTTTCTTATCTTTCCCCCAAACCAAATTTCTTTTCTGGCCTTATCTCGGGGTGACCGTTACTACCGCCGTCTGTCCCAATGGTACATTTACGCCCAAAACAATAATTGGACCCAAGCCGACAAATTAGAAAAAAAGCTTGATCCAATCGATATCGCCCCTTATCGTTCTCTCCACCGCCTTGATCAAATCAAAGAAAGTATTAATAAACTTACTTTCAAAACCGACAAATCAGTCGAAGATTGGTTGGAACTAGCCAAACTTCAAGCAAAGATAGGTGAAAAACAACTTGCCATCCAGTCTTTAAATCAGGCCAGGCAATTAGATCCCATCAGAGACGACAT
>CAZRAZ010000020.1:3579-14827 GCA_964598275.1 uncultured Gammaproteobacteria bacterium
TTCTGTTCCGTTGCCGGCACTTCACTCGGAGCTACTACTTCCTCAATCACTTCTTCCTCTTTTGGTTCTTCGGTTTTAACAATCATCTGTTCTCCGTGAGTTTTCACTTCTACCCTATCAGTCCCGATTTTCAAGTCAGCCACCGTAATTACGTCATCCACTGTCGCCAGGGCCGATAAATCAACTACGATTTTTTCCGGCAAATCGGCCGGCAGAGCTTCTACTTCAATCTCACTGGTAACTTCAATCAAAATATTGCCATTTCTTACCGATTGTGATTCGCCAATCAATTCAACTGGCACATGGGCTAAAATTTTTTGACTCAAGTCCACCTTAAAACAATCAATATGGATTAATCGATCGTTAACCACGCCATATTGCGGGTTTCTTAATAATATCGGAGTTTCTTCTTTGTCTATTATCAAGTCAACTAAACCGGCCTCTCCCACCTCTTCCAAAATTTTTAATAGTGGTCTGTCCTCAATCTGCAGCGATACCGATTCCATGCCCTTGCCGTACAAAGTCGCTGGCACCTGTCCTGCCGCTCTTAATTTCTTCACTTTTCGGCCTTTAACCGTCCTTTTCTCGGCCACCAATTTTGGATTTTCTTTTTTCATAAAACTTTATCTTTGCTATTGGCTTATTACCTTTCGGCTACCTGCCAACCGCTCTCTATAATCTAAACTAGGGAAAATTATAACATAGATGCTAAAATCAACCATGACTGCTAACAAAACTTTATCCGTCTCTGGTGGAAAACCCCGCATCTTAACCGGCGACCGGCCTACCGGTCCACTTCATTTGGGCCATTTTGTCGGTACTTTGCAAAATAGAGTTAAGTTGCAGGATAGCTACGACTGTTTTTTTATTATTGCCGATTTACACACTCTCACTACCGCCTATAGCAAAGACAAAACCTCTACCCTAAATGACCGGGCCAGGGGATTGGTTTTAGACTATCTTTCCGTCGGTATCGACCCCGACAAATCTGTCATCTATCAACAAAGCCATGTTCCCGAAGTTACCTATCTTTCCCTAATTTTTAGTAACCTTATTTCCGTTCCCCGGGCCCAGCGCGTCCCCACTCTAAAAGAAGTCATGCATGATCTAAAAATCCAAAAACCTTCTCTCGGTTTATTAAATTATCCTGTTTTGCAATCGGCCGACATTCTCATGGTCAAAGCCAATTTAGTTCCGGTTGGCAAAGACCAGGAATCCCATGTCGAAGTCACCCGTGAAATTGCCAAAACTTTTAACAAAACCTACAGCAAAATTTTTCCCGTCCCCAAGGCTTTAATCGGCGACGTTCCCACTCTAATCGGCACCGACGGCCAAAGTAAAATGAGTAAATCCATTGGTAATTGTATTTATCTTTCCGACGACACCCCCGCCGTTAATCAAAAAGTTATGTCCATGTATACCGACCCAAAACGCATCCGCGCCACCGACCCCGGCACTGTCGATGCTAATCCCGTTTTTATTTATCACGACGCTTTTAATGGCAATCTTGCCGAAGTTTCCGATCTCAAAGATCGCTATCGGGCTGGTAAAGTAGGGGATGTTGAAGTCAAACAAAAACTAGCTCTCGCCATCAACAAATTTTTAGATCCCATCCGTGATCGTCGTCGTAAATATGAAAAAAATACTAAATTGTTAGACGAAATTATTGCCTCCGGCTCTAAAAGTGCCCAATCCGAAGCTCAAAAAACCCTATCCCAAGTCCTCTCCGTCATGGGTATGTAAACAAATTACCAAATTCTAATTCCGACCAAGCCCCTTCTTGTCATCATAACTGGGTGTCTTTCCTTTCTTCGTATTCTTATCCCATTTTCTTGAGGCATATTGGCTACTTTCCCAAAAGGGACAAAACCTTCTCGAGTCTCTAGCCTTCTATAACCAACATAAAAAGGTTTCTCTTCGGGTCTTTTTAATCTGGCCACAAACTCTGTTTTTTCCGTATCAACCCAATCTGCTTCATATGTTCCCACTTTTAACCCTGCCAAAGTCATTGCTTTTGTTAACGGACTTTCTCTTTTCAAACCATACTGTACGCTATCAAAAGCATCTGAACACAAACTTATTACCAAATTATCCAAAACAAAGGCATCATTTTCTCTAAACAAACCTATATGAGCCACTTGTATTGGCATGTCAGCAAAAATTATCACTCTGTCTCTTGTCTTTTGTCCAAAAACAGTTCCTAGCAGTCTCTCCTCTGGGCCTAGTCCTTCCTCTAATGCTCTTTCTATTTTGTCTCTTATTGCTGTCAAAATATAACCCTTTTTATTAAGTGAACCACATATTTCTGCCAAGTTGCTTTCTTCGCTATCTTCAAAACACAAGTAAGGTCTTGTTGCGATAGTTGCCACCCGGCCCTCTCCCGAAATCAAACTTAAAGCTGGCCGAGCATAATCAATTTGATCTCTTCTATATCCTAATTTCTTCAAAACATCACTATGTCCAAACACTTTCACCAACATTTCTCTAGCCTGATCCAATTCAGGATATCGTGATGCAAGTTCATTTTCACCCCGAGGCCTTTCTTTCATTTTTTAACTGTGGGTATGGATGGAATCGAACCATCGACCCCTGACTTATAAGATCAGTGCTCTAACCGCTGAGCTACATACCCAAATTTTTAAACAGCTTCTTTTGATCTAATCGCTGTGGGGTTTATCCCCACTCCGATTCCTACATCGGAGAGCTACATACCCAAATTTTTAAATTAATTTCGTAGCAGGGGGGGGAATCGGACCCCCGACCTATCGCTTATGAAACGATCGCTCTAACCGCTGAGCTACCCTGCCATATCTGGAATTATATCAAGAAACACCCAAACCTTAACTTTTTTTCTTTTGTCCCTCTATCCCTAAAAAATATTTTCTATTTGCACACCCCACCTGATAAAACTTAATCCGTAAATTTGAAAGTAGACAAAATTTGGTCAACAATCACTCGAGTTTTTTCTCTTGTTTCAGAACCAGAGTAAGCGTCTACAATAAAATAATATTCTCCTGCTGAAAAATAATACTCTAGAACAAGATGGTCATCATTCTCCTGATAAATTTTTTTAATCATTAAAAGACCATTAACCGTTGATGAACTCATTTCACCGTCTATCTTCCTTAAATATTTTTCCGCGTATCCTTTTAAAGATAAATTCGCATCTTCGGCTAAAATATTTTCTCTCGATATAATATCCAGCCTGATAAAAATTTCGCCGGGAAGATACTCGCTTTTCAGGTCTAACGAAAAGGGAATGTTCTGGAAGCTTCTAACCCATTCGTAATCGTAATACTCAAGATCTGCCGGATATTTAATCGAAAATATTGATTCCTCGTGTGTTTTCCAATTGGCGGTTTCGTCAGAACTTGAAGATACGGTTGGGATTTCAGTTGCTGGGGGACAAGGGGCAAACTCACAATTTGGCCCAACTCGCTCGACTGCCGAGCCATCGGCACAAATCATCGCTTCCGAGCTGCAGGCTTTTAGTCCGTTAAAAAATCTAAACACATAAACCCCGCCCCCGATTAACAAAACAGTCCCCAAAAGCAACAAAATTATCTTTAAATTAAATTTTTTCTTCTCCGTTACCGGCGTTTCGGCAACAGGCAACGCCACCTCTTCGGATTGAACTGGAATTTCTGGTATTTGTTCTTCCATCTATTCAATCAAAATAACTTTTTAATTTCTCTCTAAAAAAAGATTTTACCACTTCAAAATTTACCTCATTATTATTTTTGTAATTTATCGGTTCCTCAACCAGGTCCTCAAAATAAACCAGACTTTTTAAAACTAAATTATAATCAAGCATCGGGAATTTTTTTTCAACCGCGCTTAAGAGTCTATCAAGCCCCACTTTCTGACTGATAAAGTATAAATCAACATAATCTTTTTGCATCGCTCGGCTGATTAAAGCAGATAATTTCATACAACCAATGTCTAAAAGCGAACAAAGATTAAAATACTCACTTTGAATAAAAGGCTCAAGCAGTGGATATCGATAAGTAAAAAAACTCATTTTAACTTTATCGTCAACCAAAACAGAAAGAGTGTCCTTTTCTTCCTGAATATTTTTAACTTTTTTGCCTGAAAAAACCAAAAGTATTTTTTTAAATAATTCATCCGTCAGGAAACTCTTAGCCTTAAAAAAATCAAAATCAATACTATCCCGATGTCCAATCTGTAATGCCAATCCGGTTCCTCCGGCCAAATAAAAATCACTCTTAAAATCCGAAAATGAGGGCAACAAGGCTTTTCTTTGGTCGTCTAAAATATCATAAAACAAATCACTCCCCAAACTCATTGGAATTTTTCACTCCTTTTTTGGGGATTTATGTCTAAAACCAGTTTCCACAATGCCAGAGATTTTTTGTTCCACGATCCGAGAGGGATATTAGCAGCAATATTCGCCACCGTTTCTTTTCCGTAATAAGAAAATAACCAATCTGTTGCCTCTTTTGTCCCAAAATTTAACAATTGGCCGACAATTATTTGTTTATGTTTTTCCGGTTCCAAAGCTTCAAAATCATAAGACCAAAGAAAGGGCTTGATTATCGCAGGTAACATACAAAATTATACCAAAACAGAGAGTAAAATTCCGGTCAAAGCAGTACATAATCGACGAACATTAAAAAACGTCCCTCGAAAGGGACGTTTTTTAATGTTGCGGGGCCGGGAGTTGAACCCGGCCTGTGAGATTATGCACCTGTTGTCTCCCATTACTGAGAGTGTCGGACTATATCTTCTTCCTATTTCTAGGAAGCTTCGCGTGTAGTCTCTACGGAGTTCCCAAAGAATTTTCTTCGGGATTCCCTCGGTATTGTCCCGTAAATGACGGGATTTCACCGATATAGCGAAGTACAAAGCCGTAAATTACTTTACAGCTGGCCCATTTTGAGAGCCTCACGTGCAGCCGTACACTACCCCGCATGCATGTACTCATGTGCCTACCTATCCGTAGGCATGGAAATTCTAACACATTACCCCTACCTAAACAAATCTAACCACTCTTCATATTTTGCCTTTTTGTCCTCTATATTCATTTCATAAAACAATTCCCCCATCTCTTCTTCTGCCGGCAACTCCAGCCAATAATCATCCGGACTACCCCAACCTAGCAATTCTCTGGCTTGCCTACTGATAAAAGCGCTACTGGTAGCGTACTTAATCTTCTGTCTCATTTCCCGATTTTCGTTTTCTAAACTAGCTATCTCTTCTCCCAGCTCTTTATTCATTTTTTCCGCTCCCCACCACACTCCCGCCTGCTTGTTAATATTAAGCCCCACCATCAGCATTATGGCTATTCCTCCCGCGTAAAAAAATGTTCTTTTTACCTGTTCTATCGGCATCTTGTTGTTTATCCCAATTTATGGTATTATAAGATTTAGTAATTCAAAATATATGACTAATCTACAATTCGACCAAGCCCTAAACCTATTCAGCCAATCGCTTAGCAACTCGGGCAAATCAATCAACACTATTGTAGCCTACAAAGGCGACATCAACCAGTTGATCAAGTTTTTTCAGGCGGAACTAAACATCTCTACCGTCGACGTTGTCACTACCACTCACATCGACAAGTTCAAAAAACACCTCGGCAAAAACAATTACACTGCCAAATCTATTTCCCGCAAGCTAAATTCTATCAAGAATTTCTTTTCCTTTCTCAAAAGGGAATCTGTCATCGATGCCGACCCCTCTTCTGATGTCAAGCATCCCAAATACGAAAATGATCTACCCAAAATCTTAAAACCAATTGAATATCGAGCCTTGCGGGATGCCTGCAGAAATGACAACCGTTCTCTGGCCATTGTCGAACTCATGCTTCAGGCTGGCTTGCGTATCAAAGAAATCGAAATTTTAAAACTTGATAATCTAAACGCTAACCAACTTACCGTCGAAACTTACGAATCTCATCCTGCTCGTCAGATTCCTCTCAACAGTTCTGCCAAAACAGCCCTGGATCGTTACATCAAAGATACCCGCTACCAATCAAAAACAAACACCGTTTTTGTTACCAAAACCGGTCGCCCTCTTTTGGCCAGAAACATCAGAAGTCTGTTAAACCGCTATTTTACCAAAGCTGGCATTGTCAATGCTAAAGTCAACGATCTTCGTAACACCTTTATCGTCTTTCAACTAAAAGCCGGTGTTCCCATTGATGTTGTTTCCCAAATTGTCGGCCACAAAAGAATCTCTACTACCGAAAAATATCTGGAACTCATCGAAAACAAAGAGGAAGCCAAAAGTATCAAGCTCAAAGAGCTCTAACTAAAACCTTGCCCTCCTGCCGATTTCCGCCTCTACAATGTCTTTGGGTTTGCCGTATTTCAAACTCGACAATCTTTTTATCATCTCTGCCATTTTTGGATTACCCGGTCTCTTCACTTCCTCTGCCATCACCTTTAACGAAAAAGGCTTAACCGGTGTACCCTCCACCATGGTTTTGATATAAATTTCTCCCATGGCTAGGTTTAATAAATCGTGTTCGCTAAAAGTTGGTTCAAATTGTTTGGCCAAAAACCCGGCATCGGCAATACCCACCCGAAAACTTGATATCGTGCCCACGTTACCAAAAACAGCATTTTTCACCTCGTCATCCATTTGGGAAATAAATTGATTGGCCACCGTTAAATTCAAGTGGTATTTTCTTGCTTCCGACAAAATCACCGCAAAATCTTGAGTGGCAAAATTTTGAAATTCGTCCACATACAGATAAAAATCCCTTCTCTTTTCTTCCGGCACATCTTGTCTGGACATGGCCGCAATCAAAATTTTGGGAATCAATACCAAGCCCAAAAACGACGAGTTCTCCTCTCCGATAGTGCCTTTAGCCAAATTAATAATTAATATTTTTCCCTCGTCCATCGCCCGTCTAAAATTAAACGATGAGGTCGACTGCCCGATAATATTGCGCATCATTTTATTGGTAATAAATCGGCCGAATTTTGACACAATGTAATCCAGTACTTCCGATTTATGAAACTCATTGGTATTGGCAATCTGATCGGTCCAATATCGTTTTACCATCGGATCATCCACCTTGGGTAATAAAGATTGAACATAAGACGGATCTGTCAAACAGCGCACAATTTCAACAAAGGTTGCTCCCGGTTCGCTCATTACCGTCAGCATGATGTTTCTGATGGCATGTTCAAATCTTGGCCCCACGATGCCCGTTTTATAAGGGTCGTACAGCTTGTACATCAGGTTGATAATCGAGCTGGTCACAAAATCCTTCTGATCCTCCCGATCGCACTCCATCACATTAAAACCCATCGGCCTGTCTATCGTCGACGGGTCAAAATAAATCACGTCATCCACCCTTTCCGGCGGAATTCTTTCCAATATCATTTCATAGGTATCATGTGGATCGATAAAACAAACACCGTGCCCTGCCTTAATGTCCTGCAAGGCCATATCGGCCAACAACCACGATTTACCCACACCGGTCTGTCCTACTATATAAAAATGTCTTTGCCGATCCTGTTTGCCTATTCGGTATTCTCTCTTTTCTCCTCTAAACAGATTATCGCCGACATACAAACCCTCTTCAGACATTTCTACCGGTCCGGCCGCCTTTTTTGCCTTCAACCAATAGATGCTCGGCGTTTCCACTGTTTTGTTGGGCAGATGAAAAATAGAAGCAACTTCTTCCGAAGACAAAATGGTCTTTCCTTTTTGCCACCAAATTGGCGGATATTTATAGATAAAATCCTTCATAAACAAACTTTTTATTCTGATTTTTGCCCCCGACAATCGGTTCCATGGCGATTCAAATTGGCCAAAGCAGGCCTTAATATTGGCCAAATGACTTTTTGCCAAGGTTTCGTCTTGCGACATTACCACAATTCTGATGGCCACCTCAAATCCCGGCTTACTGCACTTACTTTCAATTGCTTCCAGTTGTCTGGCATCAACTTTATAAGAAGCCTTTTCCGGGTTGGCCTCTGATTTTTTAGTACTGCTAATAAAACTTTTTCCCGCCTTTGCCCAAGAGCCGTCAGTCGGCGACAGTAAAAGCTGAATTGCCGCGCTTTCTCCTTCGCCAAGCTTCGACATCGCCGAACTGATTGCCGCTAACGGGTCGGTGGCAATCTCCTTATAATTTTTCAAAGGGTAAAAATTTTCCTTTTTGATTTTTAGCCAAGCATATTCCATCACCCCTTTTTGACCGTAAATATTCGGTTCATCCACCATTGTAATATCAGCCCCGCCAAAAACGCTAAAAATCTGTTTTTCCACCAAATCCTTATATTTTTTCGGCACTGAAATATAAAATCTTATATCCTGGCTGTTCCCCACAATTTCCAGTGCCACCACCTCCTGGGCTATCATTTTCTGCCAAAACCCAAATTTAGCCTTTTTGTAGGTACTCGAAAGCGATGCTAGTATCTGCTCCATCGCATCAATCTTAATTTCGTTATCATGGGGGACTGCTATCAGCAAAGTCACCAAACCAAGAGACTTTTTCTCCCTATCCTTCCACTTATACCACAAAATAAAGACATAAACACCTGCCATCAATACTGCCAGGGCCAAGCTTCCCCACAGCACCCACAAACCCAGTGTCATTAATTGTTTTTGCAAAATTTCAAAATTCATCATCTTCTTTAAATTCAACTTTAGTTTTCTTTATTTTAATCCATCTAAACAAAAATTCCGACAACCACCGTCCGGCTTTATTTATCGCCAAAGAAAAACCGGTCGAAAAAATTTTCCTGCTTACCGGCAACTTCAGTTTAACATCATCATCACCCACGCTTGTCATCACCACTTGTCCGCCGTCATCTCTTATCTGTTGGTTTTTCATGCCCACATCCTCCTCTTCAAATTTTCGCATCCAGGTTTTCACTTCATCGGGTAGCCTCTCCTTATCCCTACTTTGCACATCCATCATCTCTCCCGCCTTTTTTGTCTCTACGTCCTCCTGCCCGACTATCCTTTCTTTGTCAATTACCATACTTTTAAGTATAAGCCAAAAGACTGGCTATCTCTAGTCTCAAGATGGGCTATAATCAAACCAATGGATCCCTTGCTTTCCGGCTTAAGTCAAATCAGAAAAATCGACAATAGTCATCGTTGGCTGCCCTTTGCTACCACCATTCTTGTCATTTTTCTCATCGCCGCTTTAATCTGGTTTTTTACCGGCGGCTCTTTTCGTCTTTACGCCAGTGTTTTTTTTACCTTTTACCATTTCACCCACCAAATTTGGCTTTCCGTTATTTTAATCGGTATTAGTCAAAACTTAATTTTTCTGCCTTTGCGTTTTATCAGTCTCAAATTATCCGCTTCCCTAAAAGACTTCGAAGACGAGTTGGAAAATATTAACTCCGAAAAAGACCAATACTTTCTTTTCAACAAAAAAGTCCAGGAAGGCAATCCGGCTGTCGTTTTCTACATTTTCAATTTTGTTTTAAACGCCATTGCTTTCTTTTCTGCCGGTCGTATCTTTTTAATCGATTTTTACACCAAAAAACTCAACCCCTCTCTGCTTTACGCCAAAGTTCCTTACCCGGATTACCCCCTAAATGGCACTATTTTCAAATTTCCTTTTTTTCGCATCACCGACACCATCGCTCTCGACTGGTCCACCATTTTTGCTATTTGGGGCGGTCTTATCGCCCTTATTGTTGTTCCCCGTCTTCTCTGGCGTTTGGTCAAATTTATTTTGAAAAAAAATCAAAAAATTCTCTCTGCCCGCATTAATTACAATCGCTTGCTTTTTAAAATTGGTGGTTTTTCCGGCACCATTTTTTTGCTCTCTCTTTTTGTCCTTCGCCATCTGCCATCTGCCTTTACCGGCCATCTTCTCTTGGCAGATCTAACCCGGGCCAACCCCACCATGAATTTAATTACTGCCATTGGCACCTTTATTACCGTTCTCCATGCCGGCTATACCCGTCAAAAATTTGTTGCCATCGAGGCTGTCAAAAATAATATTCCGGCCGAAATTATTGCCCGTGTCGGCCGTCAAAAAATCCGTCAAAGTGTTCAAAACGCCTTTATTCTCGGTATTGGCGCCTATCTGATTACCAGTCAAATCCCTTCTGCCTTCGAACTGTCTGTGGCCACCTTCGAAATTCTTTATATCCTCTCTCCCCATACCCTCGATTTAATTCTAAAAACCCCCAAAAAACCGATTATTTCTCCGGTTACCGACCAGCTCCCTGCCTGATCATTCAAACCCGCCTCCGGAGTTGGTTTGAGGTTGGTTTCCTCCTTCAATGGTCACTCCTCCGTGGGTGAGTCACTCCTCCGAGGTGAGCCTTGGCATCTCGGAGGTGTGACGATCTGCCTCCCCGGACGGTGTGACCGGAAACCGGCGATTAGTCTTCAATGGTAAAATACACTATCTGCTTATATTTAGAATTTTTGTGCCTCTGTGTTTGCCTGCCCCGCCACTGCTGGGGTTTAGAGTTTCGAATTTAGGATTTAGAGTTTAACTAAAAAAGTATGGAAAACCAGGTCGATGAAATCAAAAGAAAACTGGACATTGTTAATGTCATCAGCCATTTCCTGCCCTTAAAAAAACGCGGTCGTCATTTTTTAGCCAATTGTCCCTTTCATCAGGAAAAAACTCCTTCTTTTACCGTTTCCCCCGAACTGCAGATTTTTAAATGTTTCGGCTGTGGCAAAGGCGGCGATATTTTTACCTTCGTCCAGGAATACGAAAAAGTCGAGTTTCCCGAAGCTCTGGATATCTTAGCCAAAATGGCCGGTATCACTCTCAAAAAATCACCCCGTTTTTCCGCCCAAGCTCTAAAATCCAAACAAATCATCGACGTCAATTTTCATATCGCCCGTTTCTACCACTACATTTTAACCTCCCATCCTTTGGGCAAACCCGCTCTTGACTATCTTGCTGGCCGCGGTATCAAATCTGTCACCATCAATACTTTTCAAATCGGTTTTTCTCCCCAAAATTCAGAGCTTCTGATTAATTATCTTCACAAAAAAAATTTTAGTGATACCGATCTGATTTCTACCGGCACCATCGGTCGTTCTCAATATGGCAACCGTCTCTATGACCGTTTTTCCTCTCGTCTTGTTTTTCCCATTTATGACCATCGCCATCGCCTGATTGCTTTCTCCGGCCGCATTTTACCCGGCGCTCCGGCAAATCAGGCTAAATACATCAACTCTCCCGAAACCGACGTTTATCACAAATCTCATACCGTTTATGGTCTTAATCTGGCCAAAGATCATATCCGTACTGCCAAATCCGTCATCGTCACCGAAGGCG